>JAUNNV010000202.1 GCA_030531335.1 Bacteroidales bacterium | reverse complement strand
GTTTTCGTAAACGGTTCATCTGGCGAAGGTTACATGCTTACCGAAGACGAGCGCATGAAGTTGGCCGAGACTTGGGTGAAAGCTGCGCCCGAAGGCTTCAAGGTCATCGTCCATGTGGGCAGTTGCTGCGCCCGCAACAGCAAGATGCTGGCCGAACATGCCCAAAAAATCGGGGCATGGGGCATTGGCGCCATGGCTACGCCTTTCCCGAAAATCAACCGCGTGGAGGAATTGGTGAAATATTGCGAGGAAATCGCTTGCGGTGCACCCGAACTGCCGTTCTATTATTACCACATTCCGGCTTTCAACAATGCCTATCTGCCTATGGTGAAGTTTCTGGAAGCCGTCGATGGCCGCATCCCGAATTTTGCCGGCGTGAAATACACGTTTGAGAGCTTGTATGAATTCAACCAATGTATGCTTTACAAGAATGGCCGTTTCGATATGCTTCACGGTCAGGACGAAACCATTTTGGCTTCGCTCGAAATGTGTGGCACGCAAGGCGGCATTTGTGGCACTTCCAACTACAACGGTCGTTGCTTGGTCGGCATTATCGAGGCTTGGAAAAACGGCGATTTGGCCAAGGCAAGAGAATTGCAGAACTATGCCCAAGATGTGATTAATGTGATTTGCCATTACCGTGGCAACATCGTGGCTGGCAAACGTATCATGAAACTTATAGGCCTTGATCTTGGCAATAACCGTACCCCCTTCCAGAATATGACCGACGAGGAAGAGGTCCGCATGAAGGCTGAACTTGAAGACATCCATTTCTTCGATCGTTGTAACAAGTTCTGACACTATTATGGATGTAAAGCAATATCTCTCTGAGTGGGCTGTGCGTTATCGCAGAGACTTGACTGAAAACATCATGCCATTTTGGCTGACGTATGGACTTGACAACGTGCATGGAGGTGTCTATACCTGTCTCGACCGTGATGGTACGCTCATGGACACGACAAAGAGCGTGTGGTTCCAGGGACGTTTTGGCTTCATTGCCTCGTATGCGTATAACAACATAGAACGTAATCCCGCATGGCTTGCTGCCTCCAGAAGTTGCATTGATTTCATTGAGCAGCACTGCTTCGATATGGATGGCCACATGTTTTTCACCGTCACTGCCGATGGTGCACCAGTGCAGAAGCGCCGCTATGTCTTCTCCGAGTGCTTCGCGATTATAGCCATGGCTGAGTATGCGTTGGCGTCAGGCGACCACACCTATGCTGACAAGGCACTGGCTCTCTTCCAGCGGACCCGCATTATGCTCTCCACACCAGGATTTTTGCCCCCCAAAACCACCCAGAAAGGTTACAGCCACTCTATCACAATGATGTTTTTCAACGTAGTGGTGGTACTGAAGAAAGTAATTGATGATCCCTCGCTCGTTGTCCAACTTGAGGAGTCACTTCGGCTTATTGAGCAGTATCTGCTTAATACCGAGTACAAGACGATTCTTGAGAGTGTCGATGAGGAAGGCCGTCTAGTGGATACCATAGCCGGACGTGTCATCAACCCTGGCCACTGCATCGAGACTTCGTGGTTTCTCATGGAGGCTGCACCGTATTTTACAAACCCCGAGCATGTGCGCAGTGTTGGATTGCAGGTACTTGAATGGGACTATGAATGGGGATGGGACAAAGAATATGGCGGCATCATCAACTTTCGCGACTGCAAGGGCTTTCCTCCGCAGGATTATTCGCAAGATATGAAGTTCTGGTGGCCCCAATGCGAGACTATCATCGCTTCGCTATATGCATACAAACTCACAGGCGACGAACATTGGCTTGCCATCCATCGTGAAATTTCTGAGTGGGCCTACACCCATTTCGCTGACCCCGAATGTGGTGAGTGGTACGGCTATCTACATCGTGACGGCACTGTAGCTCAGCCTGCCAAAGGCAACATCTTCAAGGGGCCCTTCCACATCCCGCGCATGATGATCAAGGGCTACCTACTATGCAATGAAATCCTCGAAACGATCTTGTGATAAATTCATTTTTGACCCTCGCACCATCGTTGAGGATGGTGTCTGTAAGATGGCTGACCGTTCGGCATTGGCAGGAAGCATTGCTACTGCAGATCGTCTCATTCGTACCATGGTGCAGCAGGTGGGTGTACCTCTTGTTGATGCTATTCGTATGGCCTCTGAAACTCCCGCATATATCCTCGGTATCGAAGACTGTAAGGGCACCCTTTGTATAGGTAAGGATGCCGACATCATTGTCTTTGACGATGATATCAATATCCATCAGACCATCATTGCCGGCGATTTCATTTGTGTCTGATGTGACGATAATAATATTCAAGGATTACAAAAGTGTGCTAGAGCCTTGTGGTTAGAATTTCCATCGAATCTGTAACGCTATGTCT
>JAUNNV010000201.1 GCA_030531335.1 Bacteroidales bacterium | reverse complement strand
TTCATCAGGAACAAGTCGTTCTCCATCATGGCACGTGTCAGCGCATGTCCCACGGAAGGTTCGCTCTCATGGCGGTTCACGCCTTTCAACTTCACGGGCTTTCCATTCACATAGAAATAGCGTCCTGCCAGTCCAAACTCGTCGTCTTCCGCCTTGGTGTCCTTGATTTCCACGTTGCGGAACCCGGTGTAGGTGGAGAATGTTTCCACGACGTTGCCCTTTGAATCCTTCAATTGTCCCACCACGACATAACGATACGGAGCCTCTGCCGACCACAATTTGGGACGCGCCAGCATCAGTTCCGCCTCTATTTCCGTTTCGCCGCCATTTTGCGCAATCCGTTTCACCGATACCGAGCAGGCGGCATCCGCCTTTGTGTTTTCGTCGGAGTACAGTACGTTGGCATATAACGTATAGTCAATCTGCCAGTTCCGCACATCTTTCGGAAGCGCATTGCGCAACAATGCCTTTATCGCAAGCGTTCCCACTCCACCATCTGGCTGCACGAGAGGTGTCACCAACACGTCGCGCACCTGAACCTTCGGCTTAGCCTCCAAGGCAACGGTACGGAAAATGCCCGGCAACCGAAACATGTCCTGTGCCTCCAGGAACGAACCGTCGCTCGACCGATACACCTCCACACTCACACTGTTCTCACCCGTTTTCAGATATGGCGTGATGTTGAATTGTGCCAGATTGCGACTGTTCTTCGAAAAACCCACATACTGTCCATTCACCCAAAGGTAGAAGAACGAATCGACGCCATCGAAATTTATATAGATTTCACGGTCGCTCCATGCGAAAGGCACACTGAACGTCCGGCGATACGAACCCACCTCATTGCGGTTTTTGTAAGTCGTCCAATTAGAGGGGGGTGTACGCATCACCCCCTGACGCCAGTCATCGACCTTGCGTTCGTGATAGAATATCACAGGTTGGTTCACATACACTGGCGTACCATATTTCTGTGTGCCATCCTTCTGCAAACCCTGAATGTTCCACGAGCCTGGCACAGCTATATCGTCCCATCCGCTCACATCGTAGTCGCACTCATAAAACTTTTCTGGACGTTCCTCAGGATTGCCTACCCAATGAAATTTCCATGTTCCGTTCAAGCTCATCCAGTAGCGGCTGTTCTCAGGCAGCACCTTGCGCGCCGCATCAACATCCACAAATGAGAAGAACCAGGCATGGGGTTGTTCCTTATTGAGCGATAGACGTTCCGGACTCTCCCATTCCTTGCCGGTGGGAGCCGTCGCACGGGCATACTCGAAACCTTTCAGATTGTCGGCAGACACGCCAGACACCAAGCCAAGGCAAATGGCTGAGAATAACAATCGGTTAATCATGTTAGTTGATTTAGAATATCAAACGGCGGAAATTCGTAATCTTATGGAAGGTGGTGAGATTGTTGTCGTGGGCGTTCTTGGCCCGTTCGTCGCCCGAACGGCTCACAACAAACATGTCGTCGCCGCTGATCATCATCGTCGCGTAATGACGTGCTCCATTGTCGCTGGGGCCTATGGCCACCATCCCTGCAAACTGCCATGTGAGCAGGTCGGGCGAGTACGACACGGCCAATCTCCGACGTTCGTTCATGCCACCGATAATCTGCGAATGAACCATCCAATAGAGCTTGCTGACCGGGTCATAACACAAATGGAACTTGATGTTGCCCCCCGGCACATGCACATAGAACAAGTCCTGTCCATCCTTCTTGGCTTTCTCAATGGCCAATGTCCCATCGGGCTTCTCCACACCCTTCAGCATCACGCCTATGTCCTTGAAGCCGGTACTTGCACGTGCCAACAGAATCACCGTCTTGTCAGCAGGGTCATAAAGAGGATGTTTCTCGTCGTAAATGCGTACCACATTCGTTTCGAGCATACCGGCACTGCTTTGTGGAAAATCCACCGTCAACGCCGGAATTCCCGAAGGCTTGGCAGCGACAATGTCGGCATCGGGATTGTACAGCTCCGAGAATTTCCAATTCTCTCTCTTTGTCAGGTCGGCATTTTCGGAAGCCTGCATCAACACCGGCCCTACCCCCGGCCACGCATGGTCGCTGCTCATCCACTTCTCGTACACCAAGGTCACCTTCCCATTGTGTGTGTCCACCGAGCAGCAGCTCTGATGCCAGCGAGGATTCTCGCACAACACGGCCGGTACGCTCCAGGTTTCGCCGTTGTCATCGCTACGGGTTATCAGCAGCCGACCTGAATGACCAATCATGTAAAGCGATTTTCCTGACCGAAACAATATTTCGTGCATCATCGGAATCCGTGCCGCCGTTTCCCGCCAAGTGCCGCCTCGGTCGTCCGACAGATACACACGTATCTGGTTGCCCGACTTATAGTCGCCAAAATCCGAACGAGG
>JAUNNV010000200.1 GCA_030531335.1 Bacteroidales bacterium | reverse complement strand
CTCAGGGTGGGTCGTCATAGCGGTCCGTCGGTCAGCTCGAAGCCTTCGGGGTCGAACTCCTCCTCATCGAATCCTTCGTCGCCATAGAAGCTTTCGTCAAGATCGAGGACGTTGTCGGTGTGCTTTTTCAGTATCTCCTCAAAATCGACGTTTTGTGGAGGTGGGGTTCCTTCCGAGCGCGACACTTGCGCGTTCTTCAAGGCCTTGCCTGTGATGATTTCGGAGAGTTCCATGAACAGGCAACGGTCGGTAAGGGGGTCGAACACGTAGATGAGCTTTTGTTTCTCGTCGTCGAGCAATTCGTTGAGCTTGGTGTCGCCCATGACGTAGGTGTCGATGTCGGAAGCTCCATCCCCCATGTCCTCAAGTGTTATTTCACATTGTTTCTCCCAATCGTCGTCGCAGATGAAGAACGATGTCATTTGGTCATCCTTGTAGCTGTTGGACTTGAGGATTGCCTTGTGGAAATTGAGGAATGTGGCTTCAGCATCAATCTTGATTTCGCGCAGATAATTGTCAACCTCGTCGGATATGATTCTAAATTTATAGGTCATTTTACAATCCCCCTTTCTGAGTTCTTGATGAAGTTGATGATATATTCTATTTCGGTGCTCATGGGCACTTCGTTGGGTATTGCTTTCAGGGCGTCCTTTACGTTCAGCCCACTTTGATAGATGAGGCGGTAGGCCTGGTGGATGTGTGAGATGAGTTCCTCGGGGAAATTCCGTCGTCGCATTCCCACGAGGTTGAGCCCACAGTAGGCTACGGGGTCGCGTGCGGCGATGATGTATGGTGGGATATCCTTGCCAAAGCGTGTGCCGCCTTGGATCATTACGAGGCTGCCGATGTGGGTGAATTGGTGGACAAGGCAGGCGGCACTGATGATGGCGGTGTCGTCGATGACGACCTCACCCGCCAGCTTTGTCTGGTTGCCAATGATGCAGTTGCTGCCCACTACGCAATCGTGTGCCACGTGCATGCCTTCCATGAGGAGGTTGTTGCTGCCGACCACAGTGCGACCTTTCGAGGCTGTGCCACGGTTGATGGTGACATTCTCGCGGATGCGGTTGTTGTCGCCTATTTCGGCTGTGGTTTCCTCGCCCCTGAACTTCAGGTCTTGGGGTATGGCTCCGATTACTGCACCAGGGAAGAACTGGTTGCCGTTGCCAATGCGTGAACCCGACAGGATGTTTACATGGGGCATGATGACATTGTCGTCGCCGATGACTACATTCCTGTCGATAAACACAAACGGACCGATTTCCACGTTCTTTCCGATTTGTGCTTCAGGGTGTATGGATGCCAAATTGCTTATCATAAGATTATTTATGAATTTTGAATGAATTATGAATTATGACCGGCACTCCCCAAAATTTACGAAGTAAACAATCTTGATTCATAACTCAAAACAGCTTCTTGATTATCTTTGGTTCTTAATTATCATACTTTTGTCGCATTGTGCGGGCGAACTTGTTGTTGATGGTATGCCCAGGGCGGGTGGCGATAATCCGTCCACGAATGGGACGGCCCACCAAGGCAAGGTCGCCGATGATGTCGAGCAGCTTATGACGGGCAGGCTCGTTGTCCCATACCAGTGGCTTGTGGTTGATGTAGCCAAGTTGGGTGGCGTCGGCATGGGGTACACGCATGGCATCGGCCAGCATGTCGTACTTCTCCTGGCTCATCTGTCGCTCGTAGATGACTATGGCGTTGTCGAGGTCGCCTCCCTTGATGAGTCCTGCGGCAAGGAGTGGTTCGATTTCGCGCACAAACACGAAGGTTCTGGCGGCGGCCACTTCTGTGGCGAACATGTCCAAATTGTCGAGGGTAGCGAATTGGTTGAAGAGTATTTTCGATTCGTATGCGATGAGGGCATCGACAATGAATCCGTCGTCGGGGTAGGCCACGATGGACGATCCGGTGTTTTCGTCGCGCACCTCGATTTTCGATTCAACCACGTAATAGTCCTTTTCAGCGTCTTGCTCCTTTACTCCAACCCGACGGATGGCATCGCAGTAGGGCTGTGAGCTGCCGTCGAGGATGGGGAATTCGGGGCCATCCACTTGGATGAGGCAGTTGTCAATGCCAAAGGCAAAGAGTGCGGCCATGGCATGTTCGATGGTGCTTACCTTAATGCCGTCTCGTTCGAGTACGGTGCCTCGGGTGGTATCCGCCACGTTTTCGGCAACGGCATCGATGATGGGTTGTCCGGGCATGTCGATGCGCTGGATTTTATATCCGTGGTTCTCTGGAGCCGGATTGAAACTGATGTTCAGGTTCAGGCCTGTATGCAATCCTTTTCCTTGCAACGAGAATCTATGGTTGATGGTTTTTTGTTTTGACATGATACTATTTACCATCCTTATTATTTACTATTTGACAATTTACTATTTA
>JAUNNV010000066.1 GCA_030531335.1 Bacteroidales bacterium | reverse complement strand
TGTCGCTGAAAGCCGCAGGAATGTCATTGGATCAGATAGCGCGGATAACCGGGTTGGACGAAGCCGACCTAAAATGAAAGCTCTGCCAGATGGATCGAACCGACATTTGCAACGAGAAACCACATTGAACGATGAAAAAGCTTTTCATACCCCTTTTGCTGGCTTGCATAGCCGTAGGAACCTCAAGCGCACAGCAGTCCGTAACGGCAGAACGCATAGGAAACCACATCGACGTGATGGTGGCCGACAAGTTGTTCACGAGCTATCGGTTTCTCGATGACGAGAAATATCCCTTCTTCTTCCCGGTAAACGGTCCGCTGTCGGGCGCATCGGTCACAGGGATGCGCAACGCACTCTACCCCCACCAAGCCTCGCTGTTCATAGCCTGCGACCGGCTGAATGGAGCCAACTACTGGCAAGAGGGACTGCAATGGGGGCGCATCGTTTCGCTCGGACCACGGATAGTGTGTGCAAAAGGAAGCCAGGTGGTGATAGAGGACGAATGTGTGTGGAAGCGACCGGGTGCGGAGGCCTCGGTTCGCGACAAGCGCACCTTCACCATCAGCTCACCCGACACGAACACATATCAAATAGACCTTGACCTACAGCTCGAAATGCTCTGCGACGTGACCATCGAGAAAACCATACATTCGTTGGTGTGTGCCCGCATGGCGGAGGACTTGAGCGTTCGTTGTGGGGGAGTTGTCGGCAACAGCGTAGGAAAGAGCGGCATTGACGAGTGTTTCGGCGAGAAGGCCGACTGGGTAGATTACTACGGCTTTCGGAAAACCGGCACCGAGGGCATTGCCATCATGCAGCATCCGTTGTCCGACTGGTATCCGGCTCCTTGGTTCATCAGGGATTACGGCCTGTTCTCGCCCTCCATCATCAACTGGCCTGCCAACGGCAAGGCCACAAGCTACCCTAAGGGCACCGTCCTGCATTTCCGCTATCGCATACTGGTGCATGGAGGTACGACCGACGAGGCTGGAGTCGGCAAGGCCTACAAACAATTCACTGCACCGACAACAATCAAACAATAAGTAAACTGCCAATGTTGTTGTTGTTTATTCTTTCGGCCACCATGTATCTCACGACTTCCGCAACACTTGCCACACCCTCGTTCGCCCCGGGTGAGGTCGTTCCCGAACGGTTCATCACGACCGACAACCTGAACGACTTTTTCACGTGTACGGAAATCCCCGACGATATTTTCAATTTGATGCAAGGCCGTTCGTTCAAGGCCAATTGTGTAGTGCCGCGTTCCGAACTCCGCTACATCAGGGTGTTGCACAAGAATGCGCATGGCGAGTCGGTCGTAGGCGAGATGACGCTCCACCAATCCATAGCCACGGAGGTGCTCTCCATACTAAAGGAATTATACCAAGCCTCCTATCCCATTGAGCGGATGCGCCTGATAGACTACTACGAAGCCGATGACGAGCAGTCGATGCGAGCCAACAACTCGTCGGGATTCAATTTCCGTTACATATCGCACACCACAAAAGTGTCGGTACACGGACATGGGAAAGCTGTTGACATCAACCCACTCTACAACCCTTATCACAAGGTGCTGAAGGATGGTCGGGAGGTGATTGAGCCAGCCAATGGCGCTGCTTACCTGAAACGCGACAAGGTGTTTCCGTATAAGATAACGAAAGAAGACTTGTGCTGTCGGTTGTTCAAAAAACACGGATTCGTGTGGGGTGGCGACTGGGTTAACAGCAAAGACTACCAGCACTTCGAGAAGCCGTGACAGAAAGATGTGACGCTTCAAGGCTCACTCATCGTATAGGTCGATGACCCTCGCTTTTCGCCCAACTCAATCACTTCCAAATCGGAAAACTGGCTGCCGTTGACGGTAAGGCGCACCAGCGTGCGCTGCTTGTGCCATCCGCTGATGCCAGCGGCTCCCGGATTGATGTGCAACAGATGGAGGGTCTTGTCGTATTGCACTTTAAGGATGTGCGAATGGCCGCTGACGAATAACTTGGGTGGATTCAACAACAGCTGTCCGCTGACGGAACGGTCGTAATGCCCAGGATAGCCGCCGATATGCTTCATCAACACATCAGCCTCCTCGCAGCGGAAACGGTAAATGGAACCGTAAAGCTGGCGGATGTCCTGTCCGTCAATGTTTCCGCAAACCGCGCGAAGTGGGCGAATGGCTTGCAGACGTTCTGCTATCTCAAGCGTCCCGATGTCGCCAGCGTGCCAAATCTCGTCGCATTCGGCAAAATACTTTTCGTAACGGTCGTCCCAATAGCCATGGGTGTCACTCAGCAATCCAATACGTTTCATAAGTGCAGCCGGCCGACGATGAATTGCCGGCAAAGTTCCACAGTGGCATCGACACCCAACAGCGAAGAATCGATACAAAGGTGATACGATGAGGCAGCACCCCATGTCTTGCCAGTGTAGTAGTTGTAATAGGCCGCCCGCTGACGATCCGCCTTCTGCATGAATCTTTCTATCTGGTGGGTGGTGTATTCAGGATGCCGTTTCTTGATTCGGGCCAACCGCGCCTCGTGAGGAGCCATAACGAAAAGGTTGACGCAACGTGGGTTGTCGCGCATGATGTAATCGGCACAGCGGCCAATGAACAGACACGACCGCTCGCCGGCCAACTTTCGGATTACGTCGCTTTGAATGGAAAACAGCGAATCGTTGTCGAGATGGTTTTGATAGCCCATGGAAATAGGTTGTGCGGGATGCAACCGCGAACCGAAAAAGCCCCGCACGGAGAATTTCTGCTTGTACTCGTCGGCCTTCTTGAAAAAATCGGAACTCACACCGCTCTCTTCCGATGCCAATTTGAGCAACTGCCGATCGAAATACGCAATGCCGAGTACTTGTGCAAGGCGTTCGCCGACTTCGCGTCCTCCACTGCCCAACTGACGGCCAACAGTGACCACATACCTTTCGTTTGACATAATGTTTCCTTTTTTGCTTTTACTATGATAAGGGTGATTGGTTACCTATTCATGATAATTCTTGATTTGTTATAGTAACGAGGAATCAAGGCTTTATAAACCTACCCGAATACCTCACGCAGTTCCTTATTCGACAGCTTGCCTATCCAGTTTTCGCCAGTGGCAACGGTAATGTCGGCAAGGTGACGTTTCTCTTGAATCATCTTGTCGATACGTTCCTCGAAGGTGTCTTGCGTAATGAAGCGATGCACCTGCACGTTGCTATGCTGACCGATACGGTAAGCACGATCGGTAGCCTGTGCCTCAACAGCAGGATTCCACCACAGGTCGTAGTGTACGACGTGGGTGGCAGCTGTGAGGTTAAGGCCTGTTCCCGCAGCTTTCAGCGATAGGATGAAGATGCGGTCGGAACGATTCTGCTGGAAACGATCCACCATCTCTTGACGTTGCTTCAACGAGCATCCACCGTGATAGAACATCGGTTCCTCACCCAATGCCTCGGCAATGAAATGCCGCAACAGTTCTCCCATCTCGCGGAATTGCGTGAAGATGAGTGCCTTTTCGTTGGAATCGACAATGCTTCGCACAACATCCAACAGCATCTCTGTCTTGCCCGACAATGCTGCATCCATGCGACCATCCTTGAGAAACTGAGTAGGATGGTTGCAAATCTGTTTCAAGGCAAGCATCATCTGTAGGATAAGTCCCTGACGTTGGAACAGGGTTTGGGAATCCTTGCCCTCCATACCCTCTATGACAGCCATGCAACGGTCAACGGTCTTTTGGTAGAGTGCAGCCTGTTCGGCAGTAAGCTGTGCCCACTCGTTACGTTCAATCTTATCTGGCAGGTCGGTGATAATAGACTTGTCGGTCTTCAGTCGGCGCATCATGAATGGTGCCGTGACTTTGCGGAAACGTTCTGCCACACGCATGTCACCCTCACGTTGTATCGGACGTGCATAGTGTTCCGTGAAGTCCTTCAGCGTTCCGAGATACCCCTTGTTGGTGAAGTTGATGATGCTCCAAAATTCCGAAAGACGATTCTCCACCGGAGTTCCACTCATGGCAATATAGGTGTTTGCAGGAATGGAGGCAAGCGCCTTGCTCTGTGCCGTATCGTTGTTCTTGATGTTCTGTGCCTCGTCAATGACCAGTACTTGCCACGACTGCTTTTTTATCTTGGTGACATCCGAGCGCACCACGCCGTATGTCGAGAGGATGATGTCGGCCGCTTTACATTCGTCTGCGGTGAGATTGCGATCAGAACCGTGATAGATAAAGGTAGTGAGCGTCGGCGCAAAACGGTTTATCTCCTGCTGCCAGTTGTGAAGCAAACCTGTAGGAACAACTACGAGGGCCTTGTCGGTTGCTCCGAGTGCGCCTTCCTCCTTTATCTTTAGCAAGAGTGTGATGACCTGCAATGTCTTTCCCAAACCCATATCATCGGCTATGATACTCCCGAATCCAATTTTCAAATTACGATACATCCACGAGAAACCACGTTCCTGATAAGGACGCAACCGAGCCCGTATGCCCTTTGGCAACGGTATGTCGCTTTGGCTCGTGAGACGACTGATCATCTCTCGCACTTCATCGGTAAACGCGACCGACGTACCCTGATACTCGCCAGCAAGGGCAACCTGAAGGAGTTCGCCCTGCTTCAGACGAGGAGGAGAAACGAGAGCCTTCCGTAGCTTTGCCATTGCTGCCTCGTCCATATATACATACTGTTCCTTGAAGCGAATCAAGCCATTGGCACCGGCAAGCAGTTCGTTGAATACCTCTGGCGACAAACACTCGTTTCCAACAGCCACCTGCCAGTCGAAGGTAAGAAGGTCGGACATGCTGAGAGACGATACAGAATCCTTGCTCCTCGCTTTCAGGCGTACTGTCACCTGTGGGCGGATAAGTTTCTGCAATGCCTTTGGCAAGACAGCCTTCACCCCAAACAGCTGCATGGTTGGTATCACTTGCAAGAGGAATGGGGCGAAGTCGCTCATGAGGAACTCCATCGGACGATGTCCTTTTCCGTTTATGTAACGGTCAAGACCGCCGACAACATCGCAAAGCACCGACAAGGTGGCAAGCATCTCCAGGCGGTTATTGGCAAACGCATCCTCACCCATTATCACTTTCAGTGGGAAACCGTCAACGTGTACATCAACGGCAAATCCATCGTCCGTCTCATTGACCACAAAAGTGGTTTCGTGCTTGCTTTGCATGAAATATCGGTCGAGCCACGAACGTATGCCACCAGGAGTGTTTGTCTCGCCAATACCAGCAAATGCGTAAGTATAACCATTAAAGAATAGGTCTTCCAGTATATCGTCTTTTGATGTGTATGACAGATGAGGGATAAGTGCGGTGATAAGGCGACAGACCAACGAAGGCTCTTGTCCGAGACGTTTGACCATGCCCTTCGTCGTATCGTCAATCATGGCTGGCTGCCACACGATGCGGTACTTTGTCTCGGTTTTGGCCTTTGCCCTACCTCGTGCTTTTGCCGTTGTTGTTTCGCTGAATATCTGTGGAACGACACATCCATGTGCTATAAGTTGCAGACAACAGGTTAGCATTCGACGCAACTCTACGGTTGAAGGCTGGTAATCCGTCAGCCGTTCTTCGTCGATCTCAAGCAACTGCTGCAGCACACCATCCTTATAAATGTCATCCGCAGCACACTCGGAACGTTTGGTAAGCGATGGTTGTCTCACCCCACACAGCTGCAATTTGCCATCAAGCACTTTCCCAGCGTTCTTGCTGATGTACGTCATCTGCTTCTGATAGGGTATGCGGAAGTCGCGTTCATGGCAGAATGCAGGTTCTACAGGTAGTAGGTTGGAAAGAGGCAATGTCAGGTTCGAGAGAGACGAATAGTCAAGTCGAGGTGTTTCTTCCGGGATGTTCAGCGACATAGACCCTTCACCCCATACGGTCTTGATGTCATCCACCTCAATCGATGTGGCATCCACGGAAGCCATGCCACGATTCTCCAGTTCCTTGAACAAGTCGATACCATGCAGTGAAAAGACGAGGAAGGGGTTGTTGTCGATTTCCATACTGATCTTGTAGATAACGGCGGCAAGGTGTTTGCATGGCACTGCCCAGTCGGGACAAGAGCAATACATTTTCAAATCCGACCATTTCTGTGGAAACAGCTTCAAGCCTGCTTTCTCAGCCATGTCAACGATGCTCTCGTCTAATTGTCGGTTGAAGAGCTTACTGAGCACAACAGGTTGTTGGCCGATAAGCTTCATCAACTTGTCGATGTCCTTCTTGGTGAATTGTTGCAACTCTATCTTCTCACTGTAAGGCGTGCGACGACTGCCTTTCACCTTGGCGGATATGTGGTTCCCATTGAACACAATTTCCTGAACCATACCGTTTCGTGCGTACGCTGCCCCACGTGGAAGCCGACTGCTGTAGTCAATGTGTTTCAACGCGCCGAGCCATTGCTCGCCCCACCATGTCTTACCATACCTTGTTGCCATAAGTATTCTGCTTTATTGAAGTCTTTAACACCATACCTTCCATTCCTCTCGCCGGCACGAGATTGCTCCCAAGGATACTTGGATTGTCGGCGTACCGGCGGCCTTGCTTTTTAGTTACTTCCTCACAACAAAAATCATATCTGCAAGACTCGAATACCGCTTCTTAGCAAATGTGAAATCTATCCTCTTCAAGGAATTTGTATTGAAATCGTCAAGATAGTCGTTTATCCTTGGTTCAATCAAAGAGAACGCTCGCTTCATCTTCCATGATTGCTCCATGTCGTTAGCATCTATCAAGACAACAAACAGACGGTTCTCTGCGCCAAACAGGCGAGGACTTTGATTCTCGTATAACCATTGCATTAGGGCTTTTGGTTTCTGACAAGCTTCGTCAACAATCCGCTTTCGATTGTTGGCCAATTCCGTCAACACATCCGTATGCCCATGATTGCCAAGTTCTTCCTTTAGGTATTGATATTGTTGGGCATTGCCCACAAGGTTCCTGTCGGGAGCGATACTACGTTCTCGGGCTTGTCGCTTAAGCCAAGTAAGCTCAGAATTTCCTAAAATGGTCTTGAGCTTTTCCTGCATGTAGGCCATAGGGAAATACGTTACTTTGAGGTCAACAGGGTTGTCGTCTATAAAGAAGTCAACACTCTTTATTTCGCCGACGGCCGAAAGCACTCTCGGGTGTCTTTTGAAGATGGATTCTATCAGATAGGATGTCCAGTTGTTGTACCAGCTTGTTTGAACGAATTTCCACGCATTTGCAGCAATGACATCGGCCTTACTCCTCAACTCGTCATAATCGCTGACAACCTTGATGTATCTGCGTACAAGATATTGGTCAAGGGAATTCTCCTGGTCGCCTCCCCATTCGTAGTTGGCTATTTGTCGCAATCCACTCTTGAGCTTGTCCTCGTCAACGCCCATTTCCTTGTACCACTCGTTGTTACGATTGCGCAGGTAATTGTCAAGCATATCCATAGCTTTAGGAATACTCTCCATGAGAGTGAACAATTCTGCAAATTGGTCGTCAAGCCTCGTGGAGTGGATAGTCAGGTTGTTGTCATCGGCAAATCGCTTGATTTGTTTGCCACGACAAACAGCACGCACTTTGAGCCAAAGCAAGGCGTTTGTGTCATGATTGAATGTAAAGAGGTTCTGTTCGCGAAACTCCTTGTCCCATTTTTCGAAATTCGTCATAATCACATGTGGTTTACCTCGTTGTACATACTAAAAGTATCTCATTGCTACCTGCTACGCTTCCCTTACCTCCCCTACCATTGGTGTAATTCTTTCGTTCCACACGTACGTTGCGATATGGCTTTATCATATCAACCATGGCATCGATATTTGGATAACTACGGTCATTATAACTTACCAACCACGTAGGAATGTGTAGTGCGGATACAAACATCCGTTGAAGATTTTCTACAGCCTCCACATTCTTGTCAAAACCACTCCAACGCTTGGGCTCATAGCGTTTGGTACCATTGACAAACGCCTTGTCCTTCCAGTATTCCACGAATGTTTCAAGCAAATGATAGAACGACTGGTAATCGGCATGGCTATTGCAATATGGAGGGTCAAAATAAACTAAATCCACACCATCTATCTGCGGAAGCAGATCAAGGATGTTCTGGTTATAGCTGCGATTTTCCTTAGAGTTGTCGAAAATGGCATCATTGTATTGCGGCAGCAATTCCAGAAATAAATCTTTCAGTGGTCGTATCAGGCTTCTGTTACGTTTGATTCGAGCGGGATCAGCAGCGTATGCAAGTGCCTGGGTGTGCGCGAAGTGTCCCATTGTCACCTTTCGGGTCATGCTGCGACAAATGACGGTCAAAGCCAAGGCCTGTTTGTATGGACATTCAAGGCGCGTGACATTACTGCGGAAAGCATCAAGGAATGCAGCTTCCTCACGAACGAAGAACAAATCCGAAAACAATTGTTCCATCAAACCAAATTCGCCGGGATTGGCGTTGGGAGCAAACAAAATGTCCAAATCATCCGTTGTGAGTTTACATCCCCGATTCTCAACCAATGCCTTACCTATCTGATTGTTGAAACTCATGAAATCATTGGTGATGGTCTGCTTGCCCAATTGTTTCATCATATAGGCAATAGATTGTGAGCCCCCAAACGCATCCAACACGACATTGGCCTCTTCGGGAACAAATTGAGCAATCCAAGCACGATGTATGTATTTGGCACCCAGATACTGAGGTTCTGGGAACTCATAATTCAAATATGTCCCGTCGTTAAATAAATCTCCTACTACCATTTACTGCGATTGCCTAATGATTGTCCACACTCAATCCGTTTACGACAAGTCCTGTGTCCAAAACCTGATTCATACGGCATGGATGCCTCCAACAAGCGTCCTCATATCTGTCGCCAATTTTTCCCCAAATATAGACAACATCCGTCACATATCCCAACAATTTCCCCAAATATTGCTCTGGAAGCAACATTTGGGGGAAAATCACATTCATTTCACGACACCATATCTCCCATTCCTCCAGCCGGCACGAGATTGCTCCCAAAGATACTTGGATTGTCGGCACACCAGCGACCCTGCCCCCTTGGGGACAAAAGGCCGCCTTGTGTTCTTACGGGAACATGGAGCCGGCAGGGCATTGTCGGCTTAAGATGATGGCGGATTATTAAAGCTCGGTGAGCTGGAAATTACGCCAAAGCACCTTGATGTTGTTGCCATCGTGGATTTGCAGCATGAGGCGTCCGGGAGTGGCGGCTATGAGTTCGTCGTTGAGCTCAGACATGGGCTCTCCGTTCAACCAGGTCTGCACACGGCCACCTTCCACCCGCAAGCGGAGTGTGTTCCACTCGCCTTCCTTCAGGATGTTTTCTTTCTCATCGGGTATTTGCTGCAACCAGCCGCGACCGTACGACTCGTAGATGCCAGCCGTGTCGTTGTTCTTAGGAGCCACCTCGCACTGCCAACCATGCACGCGGTTGAAACCTTCGATGAAAGAGTGGAAGAAGAGGCCGGAATTGCCGTTGGTGACCTGCTTGAACTCAAGTGTGAGGTCGAAATCCTTGTAGTACTTGCGGGTGCAGAGATAACCGTATTGCTTGTTGTCGCCATTTTCAGTAACGAGGTTACCTTCTTCATCGACCGACCATTTGCCATCGCCAAAGGGCTCCCAGCCTGTGAGGTCCTTGCCGTTGAAAAGACTTTCCTTCGCACCACCCTTGTGAGGCAACACCTTGATTTTGATGTTGCGGAACGAGGCGGGGTCGCCATGATCCTGCAGGCAGATGAGACCTTCGCGAGCCAGTCCGTATTCAGGAGCATTCGCCCATTTGCCACTGTTCTTCAGCTTGAACCATTCGGGAGTCCAACATTCAAACTCAAGGATTTTCTGTCCGTTGAGCCAATGTTCCACGTGGCCATTGTCGAACACGATTTTAGAGTTGTTCCACTCGCCTTGTGGATTGACTTTCATCTTCGAATAGTCGGGCAGGTGCATGGCATAGTCAACACCCAGTTTCTGCCACTCTTCGAGTTTTGAGGGAGCGTTCACTTCCTCCCAACCCTCGTTGTCGATGAGCTGATACTCCGGACCCGTGACGTAGGGAACCTTGTAAACAGGACTTTCCACCACGTGGTAAATCATGCCGCTGTTTCCTCCGTGGGTGAGTTTCCAATCCCACGAAAGCTCAAAGTCGGCATACTTCTTTTCGGTTACGATGTAGCCTGAGCCGTCGCTGCCATCGCCGGGAGCCTGAATGCAACCATCGACAACCTTCCAACCATTGGTCAGCGCGGTGCCGTTGAAGTCTCTCCATCCTGTCAGGTCCTGTCCGTTGAACAACAGTTCCCAACCTTCGTTCTTTTCTTGCTCGGTAAGCGTGTTGGGCTTCGGCTGGCAAGAACTGATGGCTACGCATAGTGCTGAAGCCGTCAGCAACATAAATACATTCTTTTTCATTGTGTAAATAAACATATAATCATGGTGTTTCTCCGTTCGTCATCGGAAATCCGCTACAAATTTAAGATGTTTTTCAATACCTTATAATTGGAAACAGTTTTTTTGTTTGGCAAACACACTTGAAAGCATAAGTTCCCTCCCTATTGGGGAGGGCTGGGGAGGGGCCTCCCCTTCCGCTTTCCGATTCGTCCGTTTTTTTTCAAGGCTTCGGCCAGAATCCACTGAATCTGGCCGTTGGTGGAACGAAACTCATCGGCCGCCCACGCCTCGATGGCATTCATCATGTCGGCATCGAGGCGAAGGACGAAACTTTTGTTTTTTGTTTCTTTCTCTTGCATTACGCCCCGCATGGATTAGTGGTTGAGAGTGCCTGAGTTGATGACCGGTTGCGCGGGTTCGTCGGCGCACAACACTACCAACAGATTGCTGACCATGGCGGCCTTCTTTTCTTCGTCGAGTTCCACAATGTTGTCGGCCGAAAGCTTGTCGAGAGCCATCTTGACCATTGAGACGGCACCTTCCACAATCTTCTCGCGTGCGGTGATGATGGCAGCGGCCTGTTGGCGTCGAAGCATCACGGCTGCAATCTCGGGTGCATAAGCCAAATAGTTGATGCGTGCCTCCATGATTTCGAGTCCAGCCATTTCGAGCCGTTCGTTGAGCTTAGAGGTAAGCACCTCATTGATTTCCGCGCTCCCCCCTCGAAGGGTCAGCTCGTCGCGATTCGCATCCTCGTTGTCGTAAGCATACAGACCTGCCACCTCGCGCAGGGCCGAGTCGCTTTGTATGGCCACGAATTTCTCGAACTTGTTCATTCGTGCCGTGGCCGAGCCTCCCACATTGTTTGCGGCCGTCACGTCGGTGTCGATGTCGAAGATAGCCTTATAGGTGTCCTTCAGCCGCCACACTACCACCAGACCAATCAGGATTGGGTTGCCGACCTTGTCGTTCACCTTGATGGGATCGGCGTTGAGGTTGCGCGCGCGCAGGCTTACGTTCTTGACACTCATGAATGGGTTCAGCCAATAGAAGCCGTTCTTGCGGAAAGTACCCACATATTTGCCAAAAAAGGTCATCACCTTGGCCTCGTTGGGTTCGAGCAGCGAGAATCCGCAGCAGCAGATAATTGAGCCGATGAGCAACAACGCAAACAACACAAACCACATTGTACAAGGTTGGTTGGAGTCGGCTGCCACCACGCCCTGCACAAAGCAGTAGATAGTTGTCGCCCATAGCACGATGTCGATTAAGCACATGAGGAATCCGTTGAGATAACCACCTCTGAATTCAAACTCTTTTGTTTCCTTGTTCTTTTCCATGTCTTTTGTTTTTTAAGTCTTTTTCATTCCATTATGATATCATTTCAATATCGCCGCAAATATAGTTTATTTTTTATTGCCAACAAAGAAACCGATGCTTTTTTCAGAATATCCACATGAAGTGTGTCGATAATGATTGCCTGAAGTGTTTGTTATCCTTGCACCATGCTATGGGATGGTTGCCGAATGGAAATCATGTCTTACAGG
>JAUNNV010000199.1 GCA_030531335.1 Bacteroidales bacterium | reverse complement strand
CCACTTCAGGTTCTGATTGCCCATGTGGTTGATATCAATCTGCGAACCGATGTAGGGGGTGCCGTTAACACTGATGTAGGGGGTCAAGCTGGCGTTCAACTGTGCCAGGGCTTCGTATTGTCCTATGTCGTTGTTGCCATTGATACCCCAAGAGAGGCGCAGCTTACCATAGCTGAACACATCCTCGATGCTTTTCATGAACTTTTCCTCTGAGAACACCCAACCTAAAGCCACAGAGGGGAATGTGGCACGAGGATTGTTGATGCCGAATGCCGAGTAACCATCGCGACGAATGGATGCTGTGAGCATATAGCGTCCTTGGTAGGAATAGAAGGCACGTGCCATCAAGGCATCTCCCGTGCTGTAGGTGTCGTTACTTGAGATGGTGGGCACCGTGGCCGCACCTGTCTTGTGATAGCCCAACACATCGCTCGGCGAGAAGTTCTTTCCCGTGTCGTCGGTCTCCCAATATTGCTTTTTTTCGGCGTTCTGCAAGAGGGTCAGCTCCACGTTGTGGCCACCATCAAATTGGTATTGCCAACGCAGCACGTTGTCTATCTGCCAATTGTAACGGTGGGTCTCTTTACGTTCCGAGGAACCGCCGGTAGCTGCCCAAGTGGGGTTTTCGCTGGATTCGTGGTTGTAGTAATGATACCATTGCATGTCGGGCGAGAATGTGGAAGTGAAGGTAATGCCGAAAGGCAACGTAATCTTGGCATATCCCGATGCAGTGAGGCGTGTGGTCAGCTCGTCGCGGTCACGGAAGTAATTGTTCCACATGGGGTGCGTGGATGCCGTGGGGTCACCGTTAGGATATTGGGCATAGACGCTGGTACGGTCGGTGGTCAGTTCACTATAGGGCGACAGGTTAAGCCGTTGGTCGGTGTCGGCCTTCAGTTCGCCACCACGACGATTACTGAATTGTAGGTTCGTACCCACACTCAGGAAGTCGGTGATTTTACAATCAAGGTTCAGGCGCGACCGAAAGTTCTCAAAATGTGCGCCGATGATTTGCCCGTCGCGGTTGGCATACCCCAACGACCAGTAGTAGGAGGTTCGATCCGTGCGGTTTTGAATGCCCACAGTGTAATCTTGCTGGAAGCCTGTCTGAAAAATCTCATCGTCCCAGTCCGTTTCGCGGCCAGCCAAGTAGTTTTGGATTTCAATGTCCCTCAATTCCAAACGTGTGAGCCACTTCGACACCAATTCGTCTTGCGAGGGAAGTACACTGACGGGAGTCTGCATGTCGTAGTTGTACCAGGCAAGCGGGTCAACACCCGAAATGCGTGGGTCGCTATAATAGCCCGGAGTCTTGGCCATTTCCTCATCGGTCTTTGTGCCCTCCTCGTAAGCCTGACGCAATGCCAGGAAACCAGTGCCATCTACTTTTTTGGGCAGGTTTGCCGGGGTGGTGAAGCCAACGTTGGCATTGAAAGTGATGGTAGGACGCTTTGACAGGCTCATCTTGCCCTTCTTGGTAGTGATGGCGATGACACCGCTGGCAGCCTTTGCACCGTAAACGGCGGCAGAACTGGCATCCTTCAGCACATCCACCGACTCAATATCCATGGGGTTGATGTCTTGCAAAGCACCGTTGTAAATGACCCCATCCACCACGAGCAGCGGTTCGGAACCGGCTGTCAGGGTGTTCTTGCCACGAATTTGCAGGGATGCGGAGCCATCCACGTCTGTCGACATACCCACATACAGACCCGCAGCTCCCGCACGAAGAATGTCTTGCACGGATTTCGGGATTTCCTTTTCTATGTTCTCTGCCTTCAAGGTAGAGATGGCTCCCGTGAGGTCCTTCTTCTTTGCGGTGCCGTAACCGATGACCACTACTTCGTCAAGTGCTTGATTGTCCTCCGAGAGTTGTACGTTCAGCTTTGACTGGTTGCTTACTGCAATCTCTTTGGTGGAATAGCCCACAAAGGAAAACACCAAGGTAGCCTTCGGCTGGCAAGTGAGTGAGTACTGACCGTCAAGGTCGGTAATAGTGCCATTTGTTGTACCTTTTTCAAGTACATTGACACCAGGAATCGGTTCGCCCGAAACATCGGTGACGACACCCGATACAGGTTTTACGCCTTGCTGTGCATGAATTTCCAAGCACAAGGCCAAGGCACAAGCCATCGTGAGTAACCTCGCGACAGTCGCAATTGCTTTTTTCATCTGCATTTTCTCGATAATTAATGGTTTTGCAATGAATAAAAAAAAACTAAGGTTTCTCATCTCTATGAGCACTCGATTAGATAGCCACCACTTAGGCGGCGGGTCATCAAAAACGATTCTCCTGCACTTCCCTGATTCGTAGGGTTTCTTACTGGGTCTTTTCGTTTCATACGTTCTTAGGTTTATTGTAGCGATAATAGGGAGTCTCGTAATTGTTTTGGTTCATTCATATAGGGTGTGTCGATTGTCTGGTGCGTTGATTCTCCCAGCAGGGGAACGGAAACGGC
>JAUNNV010000065.1 GCA_030531335.1 Bacteroidales bacterium | reverse complement strand
TATCACAGGAATCAGCCCAATTTTTTTATTTTTCATGCCTCACATGTGCCTACACATACGCGCACACGAGCACTAAACTTTTAGCGGACAACGATATTTAGCAACATGTTTTTGGGTTGGTGTCCGTACACCCTCCCCACAGGATTTGTCGGTTGCGCCAATAAATTGTATCTTCGCACCGTTAATAATCGGCAAAGCCGCCCGGCTCAAATTTTGATGGTCGCGGTTCAGAATTTCACAATGTCGAGCTCATCCACCACACGTTGGCATCCGGCAAACTTGTCGATGACAAACACCACGTAGCGAATGTCAACCGCCACCGCGCGTTGCAACTCGGGTTGATAGGCGATGTCGCCCGTGAGTCCTTCGTAGTTGCGGTCGAAGTTCAGTCCTACCAACTCTCCCTTCTTGTTGAACACCGGACTGCCCGAGTTACCGCCCGTGTTGTCGGTGGCGGTGGCAAAGCACACAGGCATTTCGCCATTGGGCATGGCGTAGCGTCCGAAATCCTTCTTTTCGTACAGTTCCTTTAGTCGTGCAGGCACCACGAACTCGTAGTTGTCGGGGTCTTCCTTTTCCATCACGCCGCGTAGGGTGGTGTAGTGCTTGTACATCACTCCGTCGCGCGGCTTGTACGACCCTATCTTGCCGTAGGTGAGGCGTAGGGTGGAGTTGGCATCGGGATAGATGGCACGTCCCTCGGACTGATGCATCTGCATGTTGCCGCCAATCCATGTCATGTGTGCGCGGTCCAATTCCTTGTTGTCGGTCGCCATGGCCTGCGAAGTGGCCTTGTAAGCCTCCGAAACCATCTGTCGGTAGGCAGTCCGCATTTCCTTTCCCTTGTTCTTGCTGAAGCAATCGTCCACGTATGAATCGATGTTGCCTTTGTATTTTTTCCCGATGACCTTGAACACATCCACGCGCTGTTCCTCGGGCACCAGGTCGGCATACACCTTCATCATCACCTTCGACACTTTCCTGTCCACTTCCGCGTCGTAGTCCTTGCTGTTCATTGCTTCCTCGCTGTAGAACTCCACGCCCGTCATCAAAGCCTCGGCGATGGCCTGTTGGTGATAGATGGCTTGGAAACGGTTCTTCATCACTCGTTGCAGGGTGTCGAAAGCCTTTTGGTATTGGTCGGTACCCTGCTGTCTTCCGTAGGCCAAAAGCCGTTCTTGCTGTTCCTTCTTCGTCTGCAAGGTGTTGAGTCGCTCCAACCCCTCGTTCATGCCAATGGCGTTCTTCCAGTAGTTGGCACTCGAAGCATACTTTGCGGCATACTTGATGCGCACTTCGTCGCTCTTGAGCATTTCCTCCAAAAGGGCGTTCAGGCGAGCTGTCCGCACTTCCTTGCGCATGAGGTTGGTGGTCTGCATACGCTCCACCACCTCGTCGGCTATCATGTTGCGGTAGTTGCGGCCGGGGAAGCCCATCACAAACGTAAAGTCGCCTTCGGACACGCCCTTCAGGTTTATCTTGCACCAACGCTTGGGCACCAAGGGCTGGTTGGCGGTGCTGTAGTGGGTGGGGGAGCCATCGGCCGTGGCATATACGCGAAACATTGAGAAGTCGCCGCAGTGGCGGGGCCACATCCAGTTGTCGGTGTCGGCGCCAAACTTGCCGATGCTCGAAGGAGGCGCACCTACGAAACGAATGTCGCGGTAGATGGTTTCGTGAAACAGATAATATTTGTTTCCCCCATAGAACGCCTTCAGCACGACGGCATGGAAATCATCGACAAGCAAGTCGTTTGCCTTGGCAAACCGATTGCCCACCTTGGTGAGATAGGCCGTCGAAAGGTAGTTGGTTCCCTCTGGGTCGTCGTCCTTGTCGAGTTGTTCCCTCACATAGTCCGTCACATCCAGTATTTTCTCGATGAAGGTGATGGTAAGTCCCTCCACTGGCAGCTCTTGCTCGCGTGTCATCGCCCAGAAACCGTTTTTCAGATAGTCGTGTTCCACCGAGCTCAAACGCTGTATCGACCCATATCCACAGTGGTGGTTGGTGAGTATCAGTCCTTGGTTTGAGATGATCTCACCCGTGCAGCCCGAACCGAAATGTATCACCGCGTCCTTCAGGCTCACCCCATTTTCGCTGTAAATGTCCTCGATGGCTATGTCGAGCCCCATTTCGCGCATCGTGATGGCATTTTGTGTCTTCAGGTCGGGAAGCATCCACATGCCCTCGTCGGCAGCTGCTGTCAGCACACCGGCCACGGCGCAGCATAGCAACAATAGTCTTTTCATGTTATTCGTTTGTGTGTTTGTCATTCAGAAATTGTCATTTCATTCACCAAGTATCCGCAGTTGCCTAACTTGTCGAGTACGAACAATACGTAGCGGATGTCAACGGCAATGCAACGCTGCAGACCGTTGTCGAAGTTGATGTCGCCGCTCAGGCTTTCCCAGTTGCCGTCGAAGGCGATGCCTATCAGTTCGCCGTCGCCATTTATCACAGGCGACCCAGAGTTGCCGCCGGTGATGTCGTTGGTAGTCAGGAAGCAAGCCGGCAGTTCGCCGTTCTTTGTGGCGTAGCGTCCGAAGTCCTTCTTCTCGTACAGTTCCTTCAACTTGGCCGGCACCACGAACTCGGGATTCGTGGCATCCTCTTTCTCCATCACGCCGCGCAGGGTGGTGTAATACTCATAGTGCACACCGTCGCGCGGGTCGTACGATTTCACGTTGCCGTAGGTCATACGCAAGGTCAGGTTGGCATCGGGAGCCTTGGGTGTGGGCGCGTACATATCGCAGAGTCCGCGCACGTAGGTCTTGTGAAGCAGGTCCAGCCCCTTGGCTTTGGCCTCGTAGTCGGCAGCCACTTTCCGATAGAAGTCTCTCAGGGAAGCCCCGACCACACCAAGCGGATCCTTCTCCAGCACTTTTTCCGAAAGTTTCTTCTTCGACTTCGCGAAGTTCTTGGCGTTGGCAAACACCGATTTGTCATAGACATAATCCACGAAGGCATCCGTGTCGCCCTTGAACTTGGTGTCGATCAAGCTGAAACATGCAGGCATTTCCTGCCCCTCCATGAGCTCGCGGAACAGGGGCAGCAACTGTTTGGCCACCTTACGGTCCACATTGTGGTCGTAATCCTTGTTGTGGATGCGTTCGAACACCTTTTGGTAGTCTGTCTTGTCGTTTTTCATCGACATCAGGCTCATGCCCTCGCGGAAAAACTCAATGCCGCTGATGAACTCTCGGGCCACCATCGAGTTGAAAGTGGGTTGGTAGAGTTGTTTCATCTGCTCGTCTATCTGTCCTACCACTTGTGCGTATGCCTGGTTGTTGTGTTGGCGTGCGAAGTCAGCGAAACGAGCTTCCTGTTCCTTTTTGGTCTCTATCACCTTGTTGTCGATGATGGCCTTGTTCATGCCGATGGAGTTTTTCCAGTAGTTCGACGATGAGGCGTACTTGCTGGCATATTGTATGCGGATGGCATCGCTCTTGCGCATCTCCTCTTTCAGCACCGCTTGCCGTGCCTCGCGCACTTTGATGCGTGGGTCGTTCTGGGCCTTCATGCGGTTCACCACCTCGCTGGCCGTGAGGTAGCGGTACGTGCTTCCCGGAAATCCCATTATCATGGCATAGTCGCCTTCCTCCACACCTTTCAGGCTGATGGCAAGGTGCTTGTCGGTCTGCAACGGCTTGCCGTCCTCGCCATAGATGCGAAACATGGAGAAGTCGCAAGTGTGGCGGGGCCACATCCAGTTGTCGGTCTCGCCGCCGAATTTGCCCACGCTTGATGGAGGCGCAGCCACCATGCGCACGTCGGTGTAGGTCTTATACACCAGCAGGTAGTACTTGTTGCCGGCATAGTAGGGCAATGCCCTACCCGAAACCACAGGCCGTCCGGCCACCGTTTCCTTTTCGGGGGTAGGTGTGATGCCATGGGCCTGCATCTGCTCTTTCGCCAACCGGCTCAGGAAGGGTTGTGCGAAGGTCTTTTCCTCGGGAGTCTTGCCCGAACGGATGCTGTCTTCCACCACGGAGGTCACGTCGATGATCTTATCGACCATCTGGAAGGTCAGTCCCGGACACTTCAGCTCCTCCTCGCGTGTGCCCGCCCAAAAGCCGTTGGTGAGATAGTCGTGCTCCACCGTACTGAATCGTTGGATGAAGCCGTATCCGCAATGATGGTTGGTGAGCAGCAACCCTTCCGACGATACAATCTCGGCGGTACATCCACCCCCAAACAATCCCACTACATCCTTCAGCGAGGGAGCATTGGGATTATAGACATCCAATGCGTCCAGATTGAACCCCTGGGCTTTCATTCGGTCGATTACGTGTTGCTGCTGCATCAGCTGCAACAGCCACATACCCTCGTCTGCATGGCACACGCTTATCGTGCACAGCAAACATGCAACTAAAATTACTCGTTTCATATCGTTAATACATAAAAAAATGCGGACAAATATACTACTTATCCTGTAGAATTGCAACATTCGCCTTCATCGCTTGTGTTTTTTTGCGAATGTGCCTCATGTCCCCTAATTTCAATCGTGTTATTAGCTATAGTCTATGCTATAGGACGAATATGTTTTTTTTAACAAAAAAAAACTTAAAATAAGATTCGCACTATGAATTACCACTTATTTTTGCAACATGAAAACAAGTAAAGGTGTCGCATTTGTGTGCCTGCTGTCTGCCATGACAAGTTGTGCCAGTGAGTATCACATTCAAGGGAACTCTTCAGTAAGTATCCTTGACGGCAAGATGTTGTTCGTGAAAGTTCCTCGTGTGGATGGGCTCAGTACCATTGATTCGGCCGAGGTCGTACATGGCAATTTTACGATGAGCGGTGCGATAGACTCTACCATGGTGGCCAATCTCTATATGGACGAAAACAGCATCATGCCGTTCGTCGTAGAGCCAGGCAGGATTTCGATGACTATCGACGAGGCACTTATCAAAGTGTCGGGCACCCCGCTCAACAACATACTTTACGACTATATAGCACAGAAGACCTCCATAGAGGATCGTGCTTACGAGGTGAACCGCTTGGAAAGCCGCATGATTATGAATGGCGAGCCGCTGCACGAAGTGGAGCGGAAGATTAACCACGAAAAGAGAAAGCTTGGCATCGAGCTCGATGACTTGACGAAAAAGTACATACAAGACAATTACGACAATGTGTTGGGGCCGGGCATTTTCATCATGATGTGCAACTCCATGCCATATCCCATGCTGACGCCTTTGATAGAGGATGTATATGAGGAGGCACCTGAGTCGTTCAAGAACCATCCCATGGTGAAAAGGTATATGGAAATGGCATCCGAGAACCAACAGCATGAAACCGAATAGACTTCGCGTATGCACATTCTCCGAAAAAATCTCCTTATAGTTTTTTGTTGCCTCGCAGGTGTCAATGCGTTTGCACAGTTCGACCCTGTGCAGTTCGCTACATCCTTCCAACAGGTTTCCGATAGTGTCGGACAAATTCGGTTCACGGGCACCATTGATGACGGATGGCATGTTTACGGCTCTCATCAAGGGATGGGTGGTCCTACCGCCGCCTCCATTCATTTTGAGGCGATGGACGGAGTGGAGCCGTTAGGCGAACTGGAGTCGGAGGGCGATGAAAAGGAGCATTTCGACAATATGTTTGGGATGGCTGTGCGCTATTTCGAGCATTCGGTTGCCTTCGTGCAACAGGTGCGTATCCTTACCCCGCAATTCTCACTAAAGGGTTACTTGCAATATGGTGCTTGCGATGACCACAGTTGTCTGCCTCCTACGGCGGTGGAATTTCAGTATGGTTCTCAAGTGGAACAAGCACATGCTTCACAACCGATTGCGGACACATCGTCAGCCTCCAGTAGCTCGCTTTGGGGAGTGCTTCTTGCTGGGTTCGTCGGTGGGCTCCTTGCACTTCTCACCCCTTGCGTATGGCCCATCATCCCGATGACAGTGAGCTTCTTCCTCAAACGTTCTCGACAGCGCAGCCAAGGCATTCGCGATGCCATGCTTTATGGTGTCGGCATCATTGTGATCTATGTGGGTTTGGGTCTGTTCGTCACGTTGCTTTTCGGTGCGAGTGCACTCAATTCGCTTTCCACCAATGCCGTGTTCAACATATTCTTCTGTTTGTTGCTGGTGGTCTTCGCCGTCTCGTTTTTGGGTGCGTTCGAGCTCACCCTACCGGCCAGTTGGAGTAATGCCATTGATGAGAAGGCAGAAAAGACATCCGGATTTCTCAGCATCCTGCTCATGGCCTTTACGTTGGCTTTGGTCAGCTTTAGTTGTACAGGCCCTATCATCGGATTCTTGTTGGTGGAGCTCGGAACTGGTAACGGCATTGTTGCCCCAACCATAGGCATGTTTGGCTTCGCCCTTGCCCTTGCCCTTCCATTCACACTTTTCGCACTCTTTCCACAATGGCTAAAGTCAATGCCCAAAAGTGGAGGCTGGATGAATGTCGTGAAGGTCACCTTGGGATTCATTGAGTTGGCTTTTGCCTTGAAATTCCTTTCGGTAGCCGACTTGGCATACGGCTGGCATATTCTCGACCGTGAGACTTTCCTGTCGCTGTGGATTGCCATTTTTGGCCTGTTGGGCATGTATTTGTTAGGCCGGCTGAAATTCCGTCACGACGATGACAACACACATGTCGGGGTGACTCGCTTTTTGTTGGGACTCGTCAGCATGGCGTTTGCCATCTACATGTTGCCGGGGCTGTGGGGTGCTCCCCTAAAGGCCATCAGTGCTTTTGCGCCCCCAATGAGTACGCAGGACTTCAGCTTGTACGAGCATGAGGTTCGTGCACAGTACAACGATTTCGAGGAAGGCATGAGGGCAGCCCGCTTGCAACGCAAGCCCGTGATGCTCGATTTCACTGGCTATGGTTGCGTGAATTGCAGGAAAATGGAGGCATCGGTGTGGACTGACGAGCGTGTTGGCCGGCTCATGACCGAGGAATACGTGCTCGTTACCCTTTACGTTGACGACAAGACTCTGCTCGACCATCCACAAACGGTCGTCGAAAACGGACATGAGCGAAAACTGCGTACCGTAGGCGATAAGTGGAGCCACCTGCAACGCACGATGTTCGGAGCCAATGCGCAACCTTTCTATGTGTTGCTCGACAACGAAGGCAATTCGCTTGTCGCTCCATATTCATTCGATGAGGACATCGACAACTATGTGGATTTCCTACAAAGGGGACTTTCCGAATACCGAAAACAATAAGAACATTTAAATAACAAGAAAAACCATGAGAAGCAAGAACAGCAACTATTTCGTGTCGATGCTTATCCTATGCACCATGTTCTTCGTGTTCGGGTTCGTGTCGTGGGTCAACAGCATCCTCATCCCTTATTTCCGCATAGCATGCGAGCTTACCCACTTCCAATCGTATTTCGTCACCTTCGCATTCTACATAGCTTATTTCATCATGGCGGTGCCATCGGGTATCTTGCTCAAGAAGGTAGGCTTTAAGGTTGGCATCGAAATAGGATTCATGCTCATGGCATTGGGCATGTTTGTGTTTACTCCAGCAGCCCTTACGCGACAGTTCAGCCTGTTCCTGATAGGCTTGTTTGTTATCGGTATAGGTCTTGCCATACTGCAGACTGCAGCCAATCCTTTCGTCACCATCGTTGGACCCATTGAAAGTGCCGTCAAGCGCATTAGTATCTGTGGCATCTGCAACAAGTTCGCAGGCATTATCTCTCCGTTGTTGTTTGCGGCAGTCATGTTGAAGGCTTCCGATGCCGAGACATTCAAACTCATCGAGTCGGGAGCCCTTGTCGGGGTAGCCAAGGAAGCCGCCCTTGCCGAACTTATCCAGCGTGTCATCGTGCCTTATTTGCTTTTGGGAGTTGTGCTTTTGGTGTTTGGCATACTTATCCGACATTCGGTGTTGCCCGAAATCGACACCGAGCAGCAGAATGCCGGCCAAGAAACCGGCGACAACCATCGTGGCATCTTCAGCTATCCCTATCTTGTCTTGGGTGTTTTCGCCCTATTCTGCCATGTAGGCACGCAAGTGGTTGCCATCGACACCATCATCAGTTATTCCGGCTCCATGGGCATTGACCTGATAGATGCCAAGATATTCCCCAGCCTCACCTTGGCGTTCACACTCATTGGCTATTGCATCGGCATAGTCACCATACCCAGGTTTATTTCGCAGCGCACGGCATTGGTCATCTGTACCCTTGTCGGGCTTGTCCTTTCTGTTTGTGTGGTCGCAATAGATGTGCCTATGGATTATTTCGGGCATCGTGTCAGCTCGTCGCTCGTATTCCTCAACCTCATGGGGTTGCCTAATGCCCTTATCTATGCAGGTATCTGGCCATTGTCCATCCATGGTCTTGGCAGTCACACCAAGCTTGGGTCGTCGTTGCTCATCATGGCTCTATGCGGAAACGCGCTCATGCCACAAATCTATAGTCTGGTGGCCACCAAGATGGATTCCCTCCGCTTGGGTTACATCATCCTTGTGCCGTGTTTCCTTTACATGGTGTTCTTCGCTGTCAAGGGTTACAAAATCAATCGCTGGTAGGAGAGACACCTTGAATTCCTTGGCTGGCGCAATAGGGAATGTCGGCAGAAAAGGGAAAAATGCGATAGGTTTGCTGCAAAAGCAAAAAAAATATTCGTATCTTTGCGACCGTGGTCTATACGAATTAGAACAAAACAGTAAAAACAAATAACAACATGAGTAAAATTGTAACATTAGGCGAGATTATGCTTCGCCTTTCTCCAGTAGGAAATTACCGCTTTGTACAGAGCGAATCGTTCGATGTCATCTATGGTGGCGGCGAAGCCAACGTGGCTGTGAGTTGCGCCAATTACGGACACGATGTCTTCTACGTGACAAAGTTGCCGAAGCATGAAATTGGCCAAAGTGCGGTGAATGCCTTGCGCCGTTATGGCGTGAATACCCAGTTCATTGCTCGTGGTGGCGATCGCGTTGGCATTTATTATTGCGAGACAGGTGCTTCGATGCGTCCTTCGAAGGTGATTTACGACCGCGCCCACAGTGCCATAGCTGAGGCAAACCCTGAGGATTTCGATTTCGATGCAATCATGGAAGGTGCCGATTGGTTCCACTGGTCGGGCATCACTCCAGCCATTTCCGATAAGGCAGCCGAACTCACCCGCTTGGCTTGTGAGGCGGCCAAGCGTCATGGTGTGATCGTGAGTGTTGATTTGAACTTCCGCAAGAAGTTGTGGACTAAGGAGAAGGCTCAAAGCATCATGAAGCCGTTGATGAAATATGTGGATGTGTGCATTGGCAATGAAGAGGATGCGGAACTTTGTCTTGGCTTCAAGCCCGATGCAAATGTTGAGGCTGGCGAGACCAACGCCGAAGGCTACAAGGGCATTTTCAAGGCTATGGCTCAAGAGTTTGGTTTCAAATATGTCATCTCCACACTGCGTGAAAGTTTTTCGGCTTCGCACAATGGCTGGAAGGCAATGATCTATAATGGCAAGGAATTCTATGAGTCGAAGCGTTACGACATCAATCCGATTGTGGATCGCGTAGGTGGTGGCGACAGTTTCTCGGGTGGCGTCATCCACGGATTGCTCACCAAGGACAACCAAGGCGATGCCTTGGAGTTTGCTGTGGCTGCCAGCGCGTTGAAGCACACCATCAATGGCGACTTCAACATGGTAAGTGCCGAAGAAGTGGAAGCCCTTGCAGGGGGTAATGCGAATGGCCGCGTACAGAGATAATTATCATAGGTTCAAAATTCATAATTATCATAGCATATAACATGGCGAAATTTGACAAGCTTGCCGTAATGGCTAAAATAGGTGGGACAGGCATGGTGCCGGTGTTCTACCACAAGGATGCAGAGATAGCGAAGAAAGTGATAAAGGCTTGCTACGATGGTGGCGTAAGGGCTTTTGAGTTTACGAACCGTGGCGACTTTGCCCACGAGGTGTTTGCCGAGGTCGTGAAATATGCGGCCAAAGAATGTCCAGACATGGCCATGGGTATTGGTTCCATTGTCGATCCGGCCACTGCGGCTCTTTACATCCAGATGGGTGCCTGCTTCGTGGTGGGACCCTTGTTCAATCCGGAAGTGGCCCGCATCTGCAACCGCCGGTTGGTGGCATACGCCCCCGGTTGTGGCAGTGTGAGCGAAGTGGGCATGGCCCAGGAAATGGGGTGCGACCTGTGCAAGGTGTTCCCTGGCGATGTGCTGGGCCCGAAATTCGTGAAAGGACTGACGGCTCCCATGCCATGGTCGAAGCTGATGGTGACAGGAGGCGTGGAACCCACCGAGGAAAACCTGAGTGCATGGGTGAAAGCCGGTGTCTATTGCGTAGGCATGGGCTCAAAACTCTTCCCTAAAGACAAGATTGCAGCCGAGGACTGGAACTTCATTACCGAGAAATGCAAGGTGGCTTTGGGCTACATCGCCGAAGCAAGATCAAAGTAATCGACTACAAACAGTTCATGGGTCGCAGGTAGGCTGTGATCCATGAGCGACACAAGAAACACACAACATGAAAGGAATCGTTTTGGCCGGAGGATCGGGCACACGCCTTTACCCAATCACCAAAGGTGTCAGCAAGCAGTTGCTTCCCATTTACGACAAGCCCATGGTGTATTACCCCATTTCGGTGCTGATGCTTGCGGGTATTCGTGAAATCCTGATTATCTCCACACCCCAGGACCTGCCTAACTTTCGCCGGTTGTTGGGCGACGGATCCGACTATGGCGTGCATTTCGAGTATGCGGAGCAACCGTCGCCTGACGGCCTTGCCCAGGCTTTCATCATAGGAGAACAATTCATAGGCAACGATTCGGCTTGTCTGGTACTTGGCGACAACATTTTCTACGGAGGCCAATTTACCGAGAAGCTGAAAGAGGCGGTGCAGACCGCCGAAAAGGAGCGGAAGGCCACTGTGTTTGGCTATTGGGTAAGCGACCCAGAGCGTTACGGCGTGGCCGAGTTCGACACCAACGGCAATTGCATCAGCATCGAGGAGAAACCACGGCAACCTCGAAGCAACTATGCCGTGGTGGGACTTTATTTCTATCCCAACAAAGTAGTCGATGTGGCCAAACACATCAAACCATCGGCGCGTGGTGAACTCGAAATTACGACCGTGAACCAAAGCTTCCTCTCGGATGGCGAATTGAAGGTGAAAACCTTGGAAAGGGGATTCGCATGGCTCGACACAGGCACACACGATTCGCTTGCCGATGCGTCCATCTTCGTGGAAACAATCGAGAAGCGCACCGGACTGAAAATAGCGTGCCTCGAAGGTATCGCTTACGAAAAAGGTTGGATTACAGCCGAACGACTCATGGAAATAGCCCAGCCCATGAGAAAAAACCAGTATGGCCAATACCTGCTAAGCCTGGTGAGACAAAACGGAAAATGACGGTCATGTCGGCCGTCAGGCCGCAGACCATGCTCACGACAGGCTTCTCCCCGATAAATACGACAACAAAACGACGATAACAATGTTCATATCCGAACGGGCTCAAAACATGCCCAGCTCACCCATCAGGAAACTGTCAAAATATGCCGATGCAGCCAAACGCAACGGCACACGTGTGTATCACCTTAACATCGGACAGCCCGACATCCACACCCCCGAGTGCGCCATTGAGGCCGTGCGACAAATAGACCGAAGCATCCTGGAATATAGTCCGTCGCAAGGATACAAGTCGTTACGCACGAAAATGGTGTCGTACTACGCCGAATATGGCATCGACCTGAGCCCCGACGAGATTATCATCACCACAGGTGGTTCGGAGGCCGTGATGTTCGCCTACATGGCTTGCCTGAACCCAGGCGACGAAATCATTGTGATAGACCCCTCGTATGCCAACTACATGGCGTTCGCCATCAGTTGTGGCGCAGTGGTCAGGTCTATCAAGACCAGCATCGACGACGGCTTTCGGCTGCCCCCCGTAGAAAAGTTCGAGGAACACATCACCGACAAGACACGCGCCATCCTGATATGCAACCCCAACAACCCCACAGGCTACCTTTACACGAAAAAGGAGATGCGGCAGATTCGCGACCTCGTGAGGAAATACAACCTTTACCTATTTTCCGATGAGGTCTATCGCGAGTTCATCTACACCAAGCAACCTTACATTTCGGCATGTCATCTCGAAGGTATCGAGGACAATGTGGTGCTCATCGATTCCGTGTCGAAACGCTATTCCGAATGTGGCATCCGTATTGGTGCGCTGATAACGAAGAACAAGAGGGTGCGCGAAGCTGTCATGAAGTTCTGCCAGGCTCGGCTAAGCCCACCCCTGCTGGGGCAAATCATTGCCGAGGCATCATTATCGACACCTCAGGAGT
>JAUNNV010000198.1 GCA_030531335.1 Bacteroidales bacterium | reverse complement strand
TATTCAAGATGGGCACGGTGAAACCTTTATTGTCGAACATGATTTCCTAGCCATCGTGGAGGAACTGGGCATATTCCACCTTATCCATGAATGAACATTTCACTTTTCACATCGGATAGTTGAGCAGATGAATGTAGAGCACATTGGTCTTGGGATTGTAGGTGAGCACCGTGTTGGCTGGAGCCTGCAGATCCTCGGGTGCCTCAGTACATTCGTAGATGGACTTGCTGTTGGAGTGCATCCATTCACCCATTGCAGTCAACCGTTCGGTGGCAAGGTAGTCGAACTCACCACGTGCGGTGGGACCCACGTTAAGCAATAGGTTGCCTCCCTTGCTGACAGTTTCGGCAAGCAATTCGATAAGCTGTGCAGGGCTCTTCCATGTGGTTTCATCGCGATGATAGCCCCATGAGCCGGAGAATGTCTGGCAAGTTTCCCAATGCACCTTCTTTTCCGTTCCATCGGGAGCCTTCCATGTAGGACATTTGTCAACCTTCACCTGTTCGGGAGTAATGATGTCCCAACCACCCCACACATCGTTGAGGTCGAGGCGGTTATCGACAATGATACCCGGTTGTAAGGTACGGGCAATCTTCAGAAGGCCTTCCGAATCCCAATCCTCATGACCTTTGCCATTTTCGCCAGGATAAGAGAAATCGAACCAGATAATATCAATCTTGCCATAGTTGGTAAGCAACTCTGTAACCTGATTCTTCATGTACTGGCGATAGTTGTCCATGTTCTTGCCTACATTCAGCTTGTCATAGTCGGCCTTGGTGCCATTGTCGATGCGCTGTGGGTGCACACGGTCGATGGTGAAATCGGGATGATGCCAGTCGATGAGCGAATAATAGAAACCAATGCGAATGCCCTCGGCACGGAACGCATCAACAAATTCACGGATAAGATCCTTGCCAATAGGGGTGTTGGTGACTTTATAATCGGTATATTGGCTATCCCACATACAAAAACCTTCGTGGTGTTTCGAAGTGAGGACAACATACTTCATACCAGCTTCCTTGGCCTGGCGGGCCCACTCTTTGGGATTATACAAATCGGGGTTGAAACGCTTGAAGTACTTTTCATAACCTTCGTTGGTAATGCGTTCGCGCTGTTTCACCCACTCGTGGCGTGCCGGCATGGCATACAGCCCCCAATGGATGAACATGCCAAAGCGTGCATCGCTCCACCACTGCATACGTTCGGCTTTCTGGGCATCCGTTTCGTCGGAAGGAAGTTTAAACTCTACGGCTGCCGCTTTTGCAGACTTTGCGTTTTTCTTTTGTGCCAATGCCTGCGGTACGGATATGGTCAGCAACAAGGCACACAATGACATCATAATGATTGATTTTTTCATGGATTTGTGAGTTTTTTTGAATTATGGATTATAAAAACAATAAATTGTAAACAGTCAATAATGAAACCGTTACAAGTGAGATGACAAGCAGTGAAATGGTAAATACCAGATGAAAGACTGTATAAAGAAAATGATAAACAGTAAACAATATATAGTAAATGGTATATAACAACATGATGAAATAGTGACTTAGTGGTTTGTCAAATCAAGGAAACACTATCATAAATGTCAGGGCTGCTACCAAAGCTCCTACCAAAGGGCCGCAAATGGGAATCCAACTATAAGCCCAGTCGGAAGTGCCCTTGCCCCGAATGGGCAGCAAGGCATGGGCAAGACGTGGAGGAAAATCGCGTGCCGGATTGATGGCATAACCTGTGGTGCTTCCCAACGACATGCCTATCGACATAATCAGATAGGTGACGGGGATTGCTCCCAGTGAGCCCATGCCCACTTGAGGGGTCTCACCTTCGGTGGAGAACACAAGAATGACAAATACCAACAGCCAGGTAGCCACCAGCTCACAGAAGAAGTTTCGCCACGGATTACGAATGGCAGGGATGGTGCAGAATGTGCCAAGTTTGGTAGTTGCATCATCGGTGGCATCGTAATGGTCCTTGTAGAAAAGATACACCATTACCGCTCCGAGGAAACCGCCCAAAAGTTGTGCAACGACATAACCGGCCACATCCGACCAAGGGAACGATCCGGCGGCAGCCAAACCGATTGTCACAGCCGGATTAAGATGGGCTCCCGTGTAAGGATCGGCAATGAAGACGCCGCACATCACGGCAAAGCCCCATGCCATGGTAATGACTATCCAGCCTGCATTCTCTGCTTTGGTTTTTTTTAGTGTGGTGCCGGCCACCACACCATCGCCTAAGAGAATCAACACGAAAGTGCCAAGAAACTCAAAGATGCATTTTGTAAACAATGTTGTTTCCATAATGTTTGTTTATGATTGGTTAGCATTTTTTACTTAACGTACGTTCCACTGCCTCGTGCCAATGTTCCTTCAGGTTGGCTATCGTTTCGACAGCAGCCTTCGGAACAAATTTGTGTTCGGCCTTCCACTGATGTTTCACGGCATCCACATCATTCCAAAATCCTACAGC
>JAUNNV010000064.1 GCA_030531335.1 Bacteroidales bacterium | reverse complement strand
GGCAGTTGGTGGGGTAAGTTCAGCGGCATTATATCATTTACTATTACAAATTTTAATATTACACAATGAAGCCTCCTTTGGAAAACTCACAGCCAAAATATTGTTGGTTGTAAAAGCCAAACGACTTGATGATGGCCTGCCGGCGTTCCTGCAAGCCACCCTTGCGCCAGTTTTGGTTCCACCAATCCACACCCTCCACCTGGCTGCAAGCCCAAGTGCCGGCATCGTTGATTTGCTCGAGACTCTTCCACCTCGACGAGGCGAGCGTGGTGGTAACGACCCCTATTCCGCGAAGTGCGGCAAACCGGGCCGTACGAAGCAGCCTGAAGCGAAAACATTTCAGGCAGCGCGCCCCACGTTCTGGCTCGTTCTCCATCCCCTTCATTTGACTGAGCCACGACTCGTGGTCGTAGTCGTCATCCACGCTTTCAAGCCCCAACGACTGGGCGTAGCGCGCGCACTCGTTCTTTCGAATGAGGTATTCCTCGCGAGGCCAGATGTTCGGATTGCTGTAATAGACAACAGGTGTCACCCCATGTTGCAGCAGACACTCGATGATGGCCGACGAGCAAGGAGCGCAACACGTGTGAAGCACTATTCGGTCGGCTCCGTGAGGTATTGTAAGTAATGTTTTTTTTGTCATGGTGCGTAAATGTCGATTCTGTCCTGTCATTTCAAATCCACCACCGTTATTCCCGCCCCTCCAAATTCCACGTGTTCGTCCTGGAAATGTCGGATGCCACCCACCGTTTGCAGATACTGTCGGATAAGGGTGCGCAGGATGCCTCCGCCCGTGCCGTGGAGTATGCGCACACGGTCAATGCCCACCAGGATGGCATCGTCGATGAAATAGGTCACGGCCTGTAAGGCCTCATCGCCCCTCATGCCTCGCACATCGATGTCCTGATGGAAATTGAGCTTCCGTTGGCGCATCTCGTCGCGTGTATCCACGCTCACGAAGGTGCTTTTCCTGATGGCTGGATTGTCGGGCTTGCGTGCCGGCTCCAATCGATTGGTTCGGACGGTGGTCTTGAGGTTGCCGAAGCATACCACCGCGTCCTTGTCGTGCACCTCAAGCACTTCCCCCACAGAGGCTTGTCCCTTTATCCTGACCCAGCAACCAGGTGTCGCACACCACTCCACCGGCCTTGGACGATCCAAGGGGTCATGCTCCGTCACCGCTCTTGCCGGTCGTTTTCTTTTCCGCTCTTGCCGCGCCTTTATCTGTTCCATCTTGCGGGCAATCTTTTCATCGAGTTGTTCCTGTGTGTCGTTAATCACCTCCTTGAACCCACTGAGTTCGGCTCGCGCCAACCGTGTCTTCTCCTTGTCGGCCTGGGTTTCCCTGATGTTGCGGATGGTGTTCTCGATGCAGGCATTGGCGTCGCGAATCAGCCGTTCCGCCTCTTCCTTGGCCTGAAGGATGATGTCCTTCCGGGTCTTTCCCAACTCCGCCATCTCGTTTTCGTAGCTTGCGATGATGTTGTCTAGTTCCTTCTCACGCATCCTCACATGCTGCCGCTTGCCCTCCCAATAGCGTTTGTCACGCACGATGTCCTGCAAGTATTTGTCGGCGTTGATGTATTCGCTGCCCACGATGTCCGAAGCATCGGCTATCACATCCTCGGGCAATCCTATCTTGCGTGCTATCTCCACGGCAAACGAACTGCCTGGATTACCCATCTGCAACTGGAACAGGGGTTGCAGTTGCTGACGGTCGTAGAGCATGGCACCATTCACCACCCCCTCATGGTTGTCGGCAAAATGTTTCAAGTTCTGATAGTGTGTGGTGATTACACCAAAGGTGCCACGTTCGTTGAGCCTCTTCAGCACAGCTTCGGCTATGGCACCACCGATGAGAGGTTCCGTGCCGCTGCCAAACTCATCGATAAGTATCAGGCTGTGCCCGTTACAGTGGCGGAGCATCTGTTTCATGTTCGACAGGTGCGAGGAGTAGGTGCTCAAGTCATCCTCTATGCTTTGTTCGTCGCCGATGTCGATGAACATGCTTCCGAACAGGCCGGCACGGCTCCGTTCGTGCATGGGCACAAGCATACCGCATTGAAGCATGTATTGCAGCAAGGCCACGGTTTTCAGGCACACCGACTTGCCTCCGGCATTAGGACCGGAGATGATTAGTATGCGCCTCGACTGTTCCAGCTCGATGTCGAGTGGCACCACCTTCTTGCCATGTCGTTCCAGCGAGAGCTGCAGCAGCGGATGCACCGCCAAGGCCCAATCCACCATGGTGTCGTCGGTGAGTATCGGGCGGACGGATGCCGTCTGTATGGCAAACAAGGCCTTGCTCCTGATGAAATCCATCTGCGCCATGAACTCATAACAGTGAATCAAGTCGGGGATGAGCGGACGTACATAGTCGGACAATTCGGTCAGTATGCGGATGATTTCCCTATGCTCGTCGTTCTCGAGTTCACGAATGCGGTTATTAGCCTCCACCACTTCGGTAGGCTCCACATACACCGTGCGACCCGATGCCGATTCGTCGTGGACAATGCCCTTGATGCGTCGCTTCACAGCCGGAGCCACCGGAATGACCAGACGGCCGTCGCGCAGCGTGGGTGCCACGTCTTTCTCCACCACACCCTCGTTTTGGGCGGCACGCAATATGTTGCCAAGGATTTTCGAGATGCTTCCGGCCACCGAGGCCTGTTCACGGCGGATGGCCTGCAAGGCAGGAGAGGCGGTGTCCTTCACCTTGCCATATTTATCGAGTATGGCGTTGATGCGCACAAGCAACTGCTGCGGCACACCTACAGTCTCCGCCAATGCCCACAACGCCGGATAGCACGGCGGCTCTTCCGGCTCGGATGGCTTCAGAAACGCAAGGATGCCACGGATGGTATCGAGCGAGCGACGAAGGTCGAACAACTCCTGCACACTCATGTACAAGCCCTCGATGCGGACTCTCCGCAACGAATCGCGAACATCGAAGAAAAACTCGTCGGGGAATTGCGCGCCCTCCCGGATAATCTCGACAAACTCCACCGACTCCTGTAGTTGCCGACCGACGACATCCATCTTGTCCGAAAAAACCATTTCATCCACCTTTTCCGCACCCAGCGTACTGAGGCATCGGTTCTTCAGCAAACCGCGTATCTGGTCGAAGCCTATTTTCTGTTCTATGTTGGCAGGATATAACATGCCGCAAATATAGATAAAAATTCCGCTATTTTACACCAATGGGAGGAAAAACGAAAAGAGATTGTCTATCCACCACACCTATCCAGCCATTTTTGCATCAAAATCAAGGTCGACATACGTTCATCCCCGATTATTACATGTTACAAGCCACAAATATATTTTTTATAGAGAAGAGTTACACTTCTTTATCATAACACTCAGAACCTATTGCGGATCGACATCGTAATAGATGGTCAGTGCGCCAAAACGTTTGTCGGTGAGTAGGTGTTGTTGGAGTGTTTGTAGGTATTGTCCCACCTTGTAGATGGATGTGTCTGGATTCACCTTGATGATTATTTTTCGGATGAACAGTGTCTGGATGCGTCCGACCATGGGCTTGTCGGGTCCCAGTATGTTGTGGCCGAAGCTTTGGCGTAGTTGTGCGGACATACATTCCGCCGCTTCTTCCAATATAGGCTCTTTCTTGTGTTTTAGATAAATATAGATAAGGTGGCAAAAGGGAGGGTATAGAAAAAGTTGCCGCTCGGCAAGCTGGTCGTTGTAGAGTTGTTCATAGTCGTTCCCAACTACCTGATGTATGATGGGTAGTTCGGGATTTTTTGTTTGTAGGATCACCAACCCTTGTTTGTCCTTGCGTCCGGCTCTTCCCGCCACTTGTGCCATGAGGTGGTAGGCACGTTCGTAGCTGCGGAAGTCGGGATAGTTGAGCATGGAGTCGGCATCGATGATGCCGACAACGCTCACTCTGTCGAAATCCAACCCTTTGGACACCATTTGTGTGCCAATGAGAATGTTGGTTTGTCCGCTGGCGAAGTCGTTGATGAGCCTTTCGTATGCCTTGCGCGTTTTGGTGGTGTCGAGGTCCATTCGCGCCACTTTCGCCTCGGGGAAACATTGCAGTATGTAGTCCTCGATGCGTTCGGTACCGAATCCGCGCGACCGCAGTTCCTTGTTCTCGCAGGCTGGACAGTGTGTCGGGACGGGATAAGTGAATCCGCAGTAGTGGCAGGTGAGTTGGTTGTGCTGTTTGTGATAGGTGAGGCTTACATCGCAGTTGAGGCATTTGGGCACCCAACCACAGGTGTGACATTCGATGAAGGGTGCGAAGCCACGTCGGTTTTGGAAGATGATGACTTGCTCTCCTTGGCCGAGGGCTTGTCGCATTTTGTCGAGGAGCAGGGGAGAAAACGGACCTTCCATCAGTTTGCGCCGTGCGAGGTCCTTCGTATCGACAACCTGGATGTTGGGCAATTGAATGTTTTTGTAACGTTGGGTGAGTTCCACAAGTCCATATTTGCCTGTGATGGCATTGTAGTAGGTCTCAATGCTGGGGGTGGCCGTACCCAGCAACACTTTGGCTCCGTATAGGTTGGCCAACATGATGGCAACACTGCGAGCATGGTAGCGAGGAGCTGGATCTTGTTGCTTGTAGGAGTTCTCGTGTTCCTCGTCGATGATGACAAGCCCCAGGTCGGTGAAGGGAAGGAAAATGCTGGAACGCACCCCTAAGATTACATTGAAGGGAGTGTCGCTGAGTTGCCTTTGCCAGACGGCCACACGTTGTGCCTCGGTGAACTTGGAGTGATACACACCAAGATGGTTGCCAAACACGTTGTTGAGTCGGGTTGTGATTTGTGTGGTGAGTGCTATTTCCGGCAGCAGATAGAGCACTTGCTTGCCCTGTCGGATGGCCTGTTGGATAAGGTGGATGTATATCTCGGTCTTCCCACTGGCGGTGACACCATGTAGCAGACACACGTTCTTCTCGTCGAACGAGGCGTTGATGAGGGCGAAGGCTTTCTGTTGGGCGGCATTGAGAGCAGACTCGGTGTGGGTGTCGGCTTCTGGCGTTTTTTGCGCACGCCATCGCTTGTTTATTTTCAAGCCTGCCGGAAGAGCTGCTTTGAGGACATCGCCCAACGAACACATGTAGTAGGAGGCAATCCATTGCCAGAGTTTCAGTTGTGATGGCAGTATGGAGGGAAACTCGTCGATGGCTTTCGTTATCGTTTTCGTCTGGACTCCTTGTGGTGGATTATGGTGGATGCGTATGGCCACCCCTATGTATTGTTTCGATCCGAATGGCACGAGCACACAATGTCCTATCTGGACAAGGTTCTCTTTCTCGGGCGGAATTTCGTAGGTGAAAGTGCCTGGCAACGGAACAGGAACGATGACATCGGCGTATGTACTCATGTCTTGACAGAAATATTATCGCGAAAGTACAACAAAAATTTGTGATTTTACCGTTAATCCTGTAATTTTGCCGCGCAAATACAAAATACAAGCAAATGAAACGAATCGTTTTGACTTTGTTGCTGGGGATATGGTGCTGGCAACATACAGGGGCCCAAAATGCGGATTGGTTGGCTGAACATGCCACTTTCAATGCGAACGTGCAGGGACAATTCTCGGTTCAGGACAATGCTGACCCTAAGGACAATCTTAACCTGAAACTGGTGCTGGCCTACCTCACCGTCAAGCTCGACGAGCATTGGAGCTTTCGCATCATGCACGAGTTCTCGAGCAACCAGCTGCTGGAGGCTTATATCGACTATACGTTTTCGGAGGCTTGCAGGGTGCGTCTGGGACAATTCAAGACGGCTTTTTCCATTGAGAACACGTTGCCTGTGGGCATCTTGGACTTGATTAGCTATTATGCGCAATCGGTGCTTTATTACAATGGCATGGGAGGCAATCCGTTGTTCCAAGGCACGGCAGGCCGCGATATGGGTCTGATGGTGTCGGGCGACTTGTGGGAGAAGAGGTTCGGCTACGACTTGGCCTTGATGCAGGGTCAGGGAATCAACACGAAGGACAAGAACGACCAGAAGGAGTTTGTGGGACGGTTGACGGTGCGGCCCATCCCAGCTTTGGCCGTGGTGGGCTCCACGCAGTTGGGAACGGCAAACGCTTTTGCCAAGTCGGAGTACAATCCGTATGTCGAGGCTGGAGAGAATTACCACCGTCGGCAATATACGTTGGGAGCCGAGTTGAAAGTCCCTCAGGTCAAATTGCGTGGGGAGTATCTTGCAGGCAAAGAAGGCCGTGTGAAGTCGCATGGTTGTTATCTGACGGGCTGTGTGCCGTTATATAAGGGCCTTGAGGCCATTGTGTCTTACGACTACATGAACTTCAGCACCGAACTTGATTCACAACAGACCAATTACGTGATGGGATTCCAGTATTGGTTTGCAAAGCTGTGCCGTCTGCAAATGCAATACACACGTTGCACCCCAACATGGAAGGATCACTACGATTTGCTACAGTTCCAAGCCCAGTTGGCTTTTTAGAGCCTGTTTTTGGAACTTGCCGTTTGATTGATGGATAATTGATACGATACCTCCTCGTTCTATTCCTTCCAACTGAAAATCGTTCACGACATTCAGAACTAACGGAGTGGCAGACTCAACGCCCTGTTTGCTTGTAAGTGCCACAGCTGTTTTGTAGCAGTGGCATGTGTCCCTTATTGTGGGAGAAGAATAGGATTGTGTTACGGCACAATGTTGTCATTCTAAGCCATTGAATGATGATTCATAGTTGTTGGAGTATCTGTTTCACGGTCTGGAGCAATGGACATTCAAGGAGCCTTTTTGAAAGAATGTGTGAGCCCCAACCTTCATGTAGGTTTGTATTGTCGTTCTGTCTCAATCATATATTAATATGAATGTTATTTGGTTGCGTCAAAATACTTTCTTAACCATTCTTTGGTAGAGTTGAAACGAATACCACGATTCACGAACACGGGGTGATAAAATGGGTTCTTTATGAACTCAGGAATGCAATATCTCTTTTGGTCATCTGACAATAGTGTAAAAATCTTTTCGGCATATTCACGACTTCTAAACTTTCCTTCGTTTCCTCATCCCAGATAAACATTATCTATTCCTGCAATCGAGGCAACATCTTCTTCTATTGTAACAAGGTCAGGTATAGTTGGATTATTCACTATGTTTTCAATGGCTTTATCCAGATTAGGATTTCGGAGGTTATACATATTGAACAACCTGATAATTCCATTGAGTTCACGCTTCTCGCCAATATAATATCCAGTCAGGATTTTTTTCGAGGAATCCCATCGTTCGGTCAACAGATGCTACTTGCCGTTGATTATTACTGTCAATGGTATTGAGTTTTGCTAGTTCCTCATCCTGTACATGAGTGTTACATGGAGCTGAAGAGCCAGGATTAATCATCCATACTGCTCCAATAAGTGTCCAAGAGTCACCAAATTGTAAAATGGTATTTTTTCTTATACCGATTTTGTTGCCGATATCTATAAACTGAGCAAAAGCCTTCATATTGAAGAATTTATTCAAGGTTCGTGAGTTAACAATACTTCATGGACAGGGCAACGGATTGTCAGGACGGCATCCACTTCATCACCAGACTTGCCGGCAACGTGAAGTTCAAAAAGATATCCGAAAGATGGCTGTAGTCAGTAATCACCTCCTACGAAACCACCAGCGAAGAGGTGCGCACGTTCCATTCGTACATGTTGCAGGGGATAAAAATAGAGCAGCTGGGATGGGACTGCTCTTTATGATTTTATGTTGATGGAGCTTATTGTATCTTCTTCCAGATGAAGGTGGTGTTAAAGCGTGTGCCGTCTTCGTTCTCGCGGAGGGCACTCCATTTCATTTCGTCATCCTTGATGTAGTCGATGTCCCACCACTCGTAGTTCATCTGGTCGCTGCCTTCGTTCTGCCAACGGGTAGCCAGCCAGTCGCCATCAACGCTCCATTCATCAAAAACATCCGCCAGTGGTGTCCATACACCATCCTCCTTTTTATAATATAAGTATGTGCCATCTGCCTTGTACTCAATACGTGCTTCTATGCCGCCATATGTCTCATAGCCAGTCATGGCTACACCTTCCCACAGGCCAATGATGTCATTGGAATAGTCGGCAGTTATCTTTGTGTATGACTGAATAGATGTCGCCGAATCATCTGGTCTATTTTCTCCTCCATCAGGTTTTGCTCCATCTCCGCCAGGCTCAGGGGAACCCACCTCTGGTCGATTCCAGATTTTAGTAAGGCTGCTATCATCTATTTGGGTGACCGTATAGGTGAATTCCATGTTTTCGCTGTTCTTTTCAAATAAAGTGTTGCCTTTAATCGAATAGTTGCCTTCCCCCTTACTTTCCCATACCCATGTCTGCGTATCTGGTTTGTAATCAGAATGGGAAGAATAGCACTTGCCTCCTGTTGCATAAGTCACAACGGCTTTTTTGTTTGTCAGAACCTCTATTCCATTATCCGCACACATCTTCCACTTGCCGATAATCTTTGCCTCAATCTCCTGCTGCGAAGGACCAGCAGGCACGTCATCATCCTTGCTGCATGATGTGAATGTTACTGCCACAGCGCACATGGCGAGGGTGAGCATTGCTTTAATTGTCTTTTTCATAACTTTCTGAAAGTTTATAGTTATTGTTCAAGTTTCGCAGGTTAACAAAATATAGCGAAACCCACTAAAACAAAATGGCATAGAAGTTTGCCTATTTGGAAAAATCTTTGCAGATTTGTAGTGAACAAAAAACAAATCACAAACACTTCCATACCCATGAGCAAAGGTACGAATTTAATTTCAGAAATCGGCAAATACTTCAAAGAAAATGATGCCACGAGTGCAATGAACACAACTATGGACACAGTACGGACGTTGAGACTCTCAGAAAAGCAGCTTTTCGGAAAGGAAAGCAATTGCAAGTACTCGCAGTTGCAGGTACTGCAGATACTGTTGTTTACTTGTTTCATGATCAAGAATGCATTTAACCATTCGGCATCCTCCCTATGCGGCATTGCCGATTGTGGTAAGGACGTGTTCTATCGTTTTCTTTTCAAAGAGGACTACGACTGGCGCAAGATTCTCATCAATATCACCACCCAACTTTTTTGTAAGACTCTGGCTGGTACCGAAAGAGATTCCAAGACACCTGTCTGTTTGATGGTTGACGATACCGACTATCCCAAGCGTGGCATCCTGCCGGAGATGATGGGCAAGATATTCTCGCATGTCGAACACAAAATGATTTTTGGCCTCAAGGGATTGTCCCTCGGTATCACCGTATGCAGTTGTTTTGCCTATGGCGAAAAAAAGATGTCGGATTGGATGCCGATTAAGAAAAAACAATTACTTTTGCTGACAATTTGTAACGAATAGATGACAATATGGAAAAAATTGATGAACTCGACCGCCAAATACTGGAAATCATATCACAAAACGCTCGTATTCCTTTCAAAGAAGTAGCCGACGAATGCGGCGTTTCACGGGCAGCCATTCATCAGCGTGTACAGAAGCTCATGGACATGGGTGTCATTACAGGTTCAAAATATTGTGTCAATCCTAAAAGCTTGGGATTCAATACCTGCACTTATGTAGGCATCAAACTTGAAAAAGGTTCCATGTATAAACAAGTGGTGGTGGCACTTGCCAAGATTCCAGAAATCGTGGAATGTCACTTCACGACAGGACCCTACACCATGATTACAAAACTCTACTCGCGCGACAACGAGCACCTGATGGAACTGCTCAACAACAAGATACAAGAGATACCAGGCGTAAGTGCCACCGAGACTCTCATCTCGCTTGAACAAAGCATCAAGAAAGAAATGCCTATACCTACAAACTTGTAAACGACAACACAATCTCTGCATGGAATGGCTCAATGAATATCACTTAGGGGGTGTCGCCATTGGCATCTGTACCTTTCTTATCATCGGATTCTTTCACCCCATAGTAATCAAAGCCGAGTACTATTGGGGGGTACGCTGCCGTTGGTGGTTCGTGCTGCTGGGCATTGTAAGCATGATTGGATCCATCATGGTTGCCGACATCATCTTGCAAACGCTATTGGGCGTTTTTTCGTTCTCCTCCTTTTGGTCGGTAAGAGAAATTGTCGAACAACGCGAAAGAGTACTGAAAGGATGGTTCCCTATGAACCCGAAACGCAAATCGGAATACGAACCAAAACAATCTGAAAAGACATGTCATCAAGCGACTGGATCAACATCTATAAACAATTGAAAGGCAACGAGCCGAAGCTCGCCAAGCCTCTGATAGGGTTGACAGGGAACTTCACTGAAGGCAACTGCACCTTGGCTGCGGCCTATTATACCTCCGTACTGAAAGCCGATGGAATTCCACTTGTGATTCCGCCTATCGGCAATGAGGCGCAAACGCTTCCCCACCTACTCCAAGCACTGGACGGCATGGTGTTTACAGGAGGTGCTGACCTGAACCCCCTGTTAGTGGACGAAGAACCCATTCCACAATTGCGAGGCATCAATGCCGAACGCGACCAACAAGAACTGCTGATGGCACGCATAACCGCCGACCTACACATGCCTGTCGTAGGGATATGCCGAGGCATACAAGTCATTGCAGCAGCATTCGGCGGCACAATCTATCAGGACATCCAGACGCAATACACAAGCCCCGTGTGCAAGCACAGCCAAGATGCCGACCGTTGGGTGGCGACCCACACGGTCGATATCTCGCCCGACAGTGTGTTGTACGACTTGTTCCGCTCACAGAAACTTTCCGTCAACTCATTTCACCACCAGGCGGTGAAAACACCTCCTCTTGGATTCAAGGTGACAGCCACCGCATCCGATGGCATCATCGAAGCCATGGAAAGCGTGGGAACACATCGCGTACTGGCGGTACAATGGCATCCCGAATGTTTCATCATGCACAACGACGAAAGCATGATGCCCATCTTCCACTGGCTTACAAAGGAAGCCTTACTGCATAAAACGATAAAGAACAGACATGAAAACCATAACTAAAGCCTTTGCAATGGCAATGACACTCCTGCCGGCTGTCATGTCCTGTGGAAACACTTCACAAAAGCAAGAGACCGACAGCGAGTCCAACGTGGAAATCACAATTCCCACGTTTAATGCCGACAGCGCATACAACTACGTAGCCGCACAAGCCGACTTCGGACCACGTGTGCCCAACACCGAAGCCCACTGGCAATGTGCGGCCTTCCTGACACAACAGTTGGAGAGATTCGGTGCCAAGGTGATACGACAGGAAACGACGCTCGCCGCTTGGAACGGCACCCCACTACGTGCCTGCAACATTATCGGTGCATACCGCCCGGAGCTGAAAAAAAGGGTGCTTTTGTGCACACACTGGGACAGTAGGCCATACGCCGACAACGATCCCGATGAGAAGAACCACAAGACTCCCATCTTGGGTGTCAACGATGGAGCCAGCGGTGTGGGTGTGTTGCTTGAGGTGGCTCGCCAGCTGCAAACGCAACTGCCCACAATCGGCATCGACATCATTTTCTTCGATGCCGAGGATTACGGAATACCCCAATGGTGGAATGGAAAATACAAGGACCATACGTGGTGCCTGGGTTCGCAATACTGGAGCCGCCACCCACACACACCAAACTACAATACCCGATACGGCATATTGCTCGACATGGTAGGCGGCAAAAACGCCACATTCTTCTATGAAGGTTATTCGCAGCGAACGGCAAGTTCGGCCATGAAGAAAATATGGAAACAAGCACGAAAGCTGGGATTCGAACAATTTTTCATCGACAGGCTTGGGACAGAGGTCACCGACGACCACATATATGTAAACGAAATCGCCAGAATCCCATGCGTTGATATCATCAACTACGACCCAACATCAAAAAACTCCTCGTTTGGTGATACCTGGCACACCATCGACGACGACCTTCAACACATCGACCGTGTCACACTCCATGCCGTGGGACAAACTTTACTGGACGTTATCTACAGAGAAAAATGAAATCAATCAACGAATTACAAGACGAAGTCATAGAAGAGTTTGCCGACTTCGACGACTGGATGGACAAATACCAACTCCTCATAGACATCGGCAATGAGCAACAGCCTCTGGCAGCCGAATACAAAACCGACGAGAACCTCATTGATGGCTGTCAAAGCCGTGTGTGGCTACATGCCGACATGCAAGACGGCAAACTGATATTCCAAGCCGAAAGCGATGCGCTGATTGTGAAAGGCATTGTAGGGCTACTCATGAAAATCGTGTCAGGACACACCCCAAACGAAATCCTTGATGCCGACCTCTACTTCATCGAACGTATCGGACTGAAGGAACACCTCTCTCCCACTCGGAGCAACGGATTGGCCTCCATGGTAAAGAAAATAAGGATTTTCGCCTTAGCCTACAAGACCAAGTTCGAACAGGAACAACAAGTTCACTAACCAATTTAGAAGCTGTTTTGAAATGTTCGATTAAAAATTTCATGAAAGATTTTCGCGTCGAAAATTCGCTTTGCAGATTTTCTTCCTCGCCTCAGCAGACCACAAGCAAGCTTG
>JAUNNV010000063.1 GCA_030531335.1 Bacteroidales bacterium | reverse complement strand
CGTGGGATAGTAGTAGTTGATTTCCTCGTTGCCGGGGTTGTTGATACCATCGAATAGCGAAATGGGCCAGAGCCATGATGAGAACCAGGTGTCGAGCGCACCTTCATCCTGCAACAGTTCATCGGCGGTGATGTGTTCGTAGCCTTCGATTCGATGGGCTTTCTCCAAGGCTGCCTCACGAGTAGGCGCAACTACATACTTGCGGTCCTCGTCCTTCACACTTTCCTGACCGGGCAGGAAATAGGCGGGTATGCGGTGTCCCCACCACAGTTGACGGCTGATACACCAGTCCTTGATGTTTTCGAGCCAATTGCGGTAGGTGTTCTTATATTTGACAGGGTAGAACTTGAGTTGGTCGTTCATGACCGGCGGCAGGGCTATGTCAGCAAAATGTTGCATTCGGATGAACCATTGCAGCGAGAGTCGCGGCTCGATAGGCACATTGGTACGTTCGCTGTAGCCAACCTTGTTATCGTAGTCCTCTTGCTTTTCAAGCAGTCCTTCAGCTTCCATGTCGAGTACAATCTGTCTGCGGCAATCGAAGCGATCCATGCCCACGTACATGCCTGCGGCTTCGCTCAACGTGGCGTCGGGGTTGAATACGTCGATGGCCTCCAGGTTGTATTTCTGCCCAAGCATGTAGTCGTTGACATCGTGGGCGGGTGTGACCTTCAGGCAGCCGGTGCCAAACTCAATCTCGACGTAGCGGTCCTCGATGACGGGAATGACACGACCGACTTTCGGCACAACGACTTTCTTGCCCTTCAGCCACGTGTTTTTGGGGTCTTTGGGATTGATGCACATGGCAACGTCGCCCATGATGGTTTCGGGGCGCGTGGTGGCTACCACGGCATAGCGTCGTCCTTGTGGGTCGCGATGGACAACCTGTTGCTTCACGGTGGGGTCGAAAGGCTTGTCGTTGTTGCAGATCGTGATGGCATCGGCTTCCTGACCATCGGTGCTTCCGGCAGGTTCATCGACATAATACTTCAGGTAGTAAAGCTTGCTGTGCTCGTCGTGGTAGATCACTTCCTCGTCGCTCAGGGCGGTCTGGCGTTCGGGATCCCAGTTCACCATGCGGAGTCCACGGTAGATAAGCCCCTTGTCGTAAAGGTCGCAGAACACTTTGATGACGCTTTCAGAGCGTTTCTCGTCCATGGTGAAAGCAGTACGATCCCAGTCGCAACTGGCTCCCAGCTTGCGCAACTGCTTCAGTATGATGCCACCGTGCTCGTCGGTCCATGCCCAGGCATGTTTCATGAATTCCTCACGGGTGAGGTCGCTCTTCTGAATGCCCTGCTCCTTGAGGCGCTTGATGACCTTGGCCTCGGTGGCGATGGAGGCATGATCGGTGCCGGGTACCCAACATGCGTTTTTCCCCTCCATACGTGCACGACGTACAAGGATGTCTTGAATGGTGTTGTTGAGCATGTGACCCATGTGAAGCACCCCCGTAACATTAGGGGGTGGAATGACAACTGTATATGGCTGGCGACCGTCGGGTTTAGAGCTGAACAACTTGTTGTCGAGCCAATATTGATACCATTTGCCTTCGACATCGGCAGGATTGTACTTTGATGCTAATTCCATGTGTTATGAGAGTTTTATGAGTTTGCTATGCCAATTTCTGTTCAAGTCGCAAAATTAGCTTTTTTATTCAACACTTTATGTTTTTTTTACTACTTTTGCCGAAACATACTTAAAAACGAAGGAAATGTTCAGTAAGGAGATTTATCAGAAACGCAGAAACAGTCTTCGCCAGAAAGTGGGCAGTGGGTTGGTGCTTTTGCTGGGCAACAACGAGTCGTCGGCAAATTATCCAGACAACACGTATCGTTTTCGCCAAGACAGTACGTTCCTGTATTTCTTTGGTCACTCGCATCCAGGACTTGCGGGTGTGATGGACGCTGATACCGGTACAGACATGCTTTTTGGCACGGATGTGGATATGGACGATATTATCTGGATGGGGCCGCAACCCACAATCCGCGACAAGGCAAAGCAGGTGGGTGTGGAGAAAAGCGGTACGTTGGCCGACTTGAAGTCGGTGGTCGTAGATGCCATCCGTCAGGGACGGAGAATTCATTTTCTGCCCCAGTACAGACACGACAATCAAGCGTGGCTGAAAGAACTGGCTGGAATAGGACAATGTGAGCAGCAGAATCATGTGTCGAAGACTCTTGTCGATGCGGTTGTAAGCCTTCGTTCCAAGAAAGAAAGTTGTGAGATAGAGGAGTTGGACTTGGCATGCGACATTGGTTACGAGATGCATACAACTGCCATGCGGATGTGCAAGGAGGGTGTGAGGGAGCAACTCATAGCGGGAACCATTGAAGGAATAGCGTCGGCATACGGCTCTATGGTGTCTTTCCCCACCATTTTGAGCCAGCATGGCGAGATACTGCACAATCATAGTCATGAGGGGGTGTTGCAGCGTGGCCGGATGATGCTGACCGATGCCGGAGCTGAACGCATGAGCTCGTATTGCTCGGATCATACACGCACGGTTCCCATAGGCGGAAAGTTTGACAGCCGTCAGCGCGACATCTATGCGGCGGTGCTCGACTGCCACGACCACGCGCTGACCCTTGCCCGTCCGGGCGTGACATACAAGGAAGTCCACTTGTCGGTGTGCAAGGTGCTGGTACAACATCTGAAGGCATTGGGCTTGATGAAGGGCGACGTGGATGCCGCTGTGGCAGTGGGTGCACATGCTTTGTTCTTGCCCCACGGTCTGGGTCACATGATGGGGCTGGACGTACACGACATGGAGAACCTTGGTCAGGTGAATGTGGGCTTCGACTGTGAGGTACGTCCGTCGAGCCAGTTTGGCTTGGCTTCACTGCGCATGGGACGAAGACTGGAACCTGGATTCGTGATTACCGACGAACCCGGCTGCTATTTCATACCTGCGCTGATAGACAAATGGAAGGCGGAAAGGATGCACACCGACTTTGTGAACTATGACGTTGTGGAAAAATACAAGGATTTTGGCGGCATCAGGCTTGAGGACGATATACTGATAACGGAAGTTGGATCGAGATTCTTGGGCAAGAAACGTATTCCCATAACGATTGACGAGGTGGAGGCTTTTATGAACAACTAAGTAATAAATGAAAATGAAAAAGATGTTTTTTGCAGCGTGTCTGGCTGCTTGCTGCGTGAGTGCATTTGCTCAACCAGCAGAGAAGCCCGAAGAGGGTTTCAAGTTTACGGTTACAAAGGAAATACCCATTACTTCAGTGAAGAACCAGAGCCGTGCGGGTACGTGCTGGTGCTATTCCACAATCGGATTCATCGAAGCAGAATTGCTGCGCATGGGCAAAGGTGAATACGATTTTTCGGAGATGTATCTGGTGTATAACACGTATCTGGATCGTGCCGATAAGGCCGTGCGCACCCATGGCGACGTGTCGTTCTCGGTAGGTGGTTCGGCATACGATGTGATTTATGGCATGGAGCACTTCGGACTGGTGCCCGACGTGGAGATGCCTGCCGGTGTAATGCATGGCGACACATTGAGCAACTTCGGTGAGATGAGTGCCGTGGCAGGAGCTTATGTGGCAGCCATCGCAAAAGGAAAGTTCAAGAGCCTACAGAGTACACCCAAGCACACCCCATTGTGGAAGAACGGTCTCAAGGGCATTTATGATGCTTATTTGGGCGTACGTCCAGAAAAGTTCACATACAAAGGCAAGGAATATACGCCGCAATCGTTCTACCAGTCGTTGGGTTTGAATGCCAGCGATTATGTCTCACTCACTTCGTTCACTCATCACCCATTCTACGAGCCTTTTGTACTCGAAATTCAGGACAACTGGCGTTGGGACCGTTCCTATAATCTTCCAATCGATGAAATGATGGAGGTGTGCGACTATGCCATTGAAAATGGATATACCATAGCGTGGGGTTCGGATGTGAGCGAGGAGGGTTTCACAAGAAACGGTGTGGCTGTAGTACCTGATGTGGAGAAGGCTCAGGAATTGGCAGGCAGCGACATGGCTCACTGGCTGAAATTGGCACCACAAGAAAGAGCCAAGGAACTGACTTCGAAACCAATGCCACAGAAGTGGTGTACACAGGAAGAACGTCAGGAGGCATACGACAACTGGGAAACTACAGATGATCACGGCATGGTAATCTATGGAACGGCAAAGGACCAGCAGGGAAATGACTACTATCTGGTGAAGAACAGTTGGGGCAAAGCAGGAAAGTATGAGGGACTTTGGTACGCCTCAAAGGCATTTGTCCGCTACAAGACCATGGATATTCTGGTACATAAGAACGCAATTCCTAAGCACCTCCGTAAGAAATTGGGCATCTGATGATATGATGTGCGATGTCGCCAACTTGTTAAGTCGAGTTGGCGAACTTGGTCGGCCTCGATAAAAAAGCACTGATTTTCACATTTCTTTGTGAAATTAGTGCTTTTCCTTTGTTTTTTTTATATATCTTTACAAACGGAATTATTTTGCCATAACAGGTACTTGAATTTCGTGATGTCCGAAATATTATGGTCTTACGTGAGACGTGAAGAGATAAATCAGACGGGAGACCATGGAAGGGCTTACATATAGGCAGTTCGCATATAGGAATAACTGATATTCCCGAAGATGCAAACCTATGACAAATGAAAAAAGAAAAACAATATATAATGAATTACAGATGGAATTATCGACCTCCGACATTCGAAGAAACAGAAAGGGCTTATGAGCTTGCACAGGACACGAAACTAAGTCCATTGTTGTGCTTGCTACTGATCAAGCGAGGGATTGTGAGCACCAACGAAATGAAGAAATTCTTTCGCCCCTCCTTATTGGACTTGCATAACCCATTTTTGTTACAGGACATGGACGTGGCAGTGAATCGCCTGAATCAGGCCATGGGACGCAAGGAACGCATTTTGGTGTATGGCGACTATGATGTGGATGGCACAACCGCTGTGGCACTGGTTTACAAGTTCCTTCGACAGTTTTACTCGAATATCGATTATTATATTCCCGATCGTTACGAAGAGGGATATGGCGTATCCTACAAAGGGGTAGATTATGCTTGTGAAACGGATGTCAAATTGGTCATTGTACTTGATTGTGGCATAAAAGCTGTTGATGAGATAGCTTATGCCAAGGGGAAAGGCATTGACTTTATCATTTGCGACCATCATGTGCCCGACGATGTCTTGCCTGTAGCTGTTGCCATCCTGAATGCGAAACGCAAGAACAACTGTTATCCATACGAACATTTGTCGGGTTGTGGAGTGGGATTCAAGTTCATGCAAGCCTTTGCGATGAACAACGGCATTGGCATGCATCAACTGACTCCTTTGCTCGACTTGGTCGCTATCAGCATCGCATCGGACATAGTACCTATCATGGGTGAGAACCGCATCTTGTGTTATCATGGGTTACGGCAGATAAACAGCAATCCAAGTGTGGGCATCAAGGCCATATTGGATATTTGTGGGCTGGGTGAGCGTGAAGTGACCTTGAACGACATTGTTTTCAAAATAGGTCCACGCATCAATGCTTCGGGGCGTATTCAAAATGGGAAGGACTCGGTAGAACTGCTGGTTGAAAAGAATTTTGCCCAAGCCTTGGAAGAAGCCAACCGCATAGACCAGTATAATGAGATGCGCAAGGACCTGGATAAAAGCATGACCGAGGAGGCCAGCAGGTTTGTCAGTTCGTTAGAGTGTTTGGACAATTTGAAAAGCATTGTCGTCTATAATGAGGAATGGCACAAGGGGGTGATTGGCATTGTGGCTTCTCGGTTGACTGAGGTATTCTTCCGGCCGGCTGTGGTTTTGACCCGAAGTGGCGACCTTGTGACTGGTTCAGCCCGTTCGGTATCGGGATTTGACGTGTATAAGGCCATCGACAATTGCCGCGATCTTTTGGAGAATTTCGGCGGACATACATACGCGGCAGGATTGTCGTTGAAGGTGGAGCATTTGGATGAATTCAAGCGTCGGTTTGAGGAGTATGTGCGCGAGCATATCGAAGAAGAACAAACATCGGCCGTCATCAACATTGATGCCGAGATAAGCTTCAAGGAAATAACGCCAAAGTTTTGCAGCGAGTTGAGGCGGATGGGTCCTTTTGGTCCTGAAAACCTTAAACCTGTGTTTTGTACACGAGGCGTATATGACTATGGCACCAGCAAGGTGGTAGGTAGGGAACAGGAACACATCAAGTTGGAACTCGTGGACAACGAATCGAACAATGTCATGAATGGAATTGCATTTGGACAAAGTGCACAGATGAGCTATGTGAAGACCAAACGTTCGTTCGACATTTGTTACACGATTGAAGAAAATACGCATAAACACGGAGAAATTCAATTGCAGATAGAAGACATCAGGCCTACGGAAGAATGACCTATCTTGAAATACTAAAACAATACTGGGGTTATGACCATTTTCGGGGTGTCCAGGAGGAAATAATTGACAGTATTGGTTCAGGACATGACACATTAGGGCTAATGCCTACGGGTGGTGGGAAATCCATTACGTTTCAAGTGCCTGCAATGGCAAAAGATGGTCTGTGCCTGGTGGTATCGCCACTGATTGCCTTGATGAAGGATCAGGTGCGCATCTTGAGGCAAAAAGGAATCAAGGCTATAGCTGTTTACTCTGGGATGTCGCACAACGAAATACTCGTTGCTCTCGAAAACTGCATCTTTGGCAATTATAAGTTTTTATATATAAGCCCTGAGCGTCTGGCCTCCGACATCTTTCGCATCAAGATGAGGCACATGCACATCAGTATGATTACGGTGGACGAGAGTCATTGCATCTCACAATGGGGGTATGACTTCCGACCGGCTTATCTGAAGATTGCTGAAATCAGAGCATTGCTGCCCAATGTTCCTGTATTGGCTCTGACAGCCACCGCCACGCCGAAAGTGGTGAACGACATTCAACAAAAACTGGCCTTTCGCGAAGGCAGTCGTGTTTGTCAAATGAGTTTTGCACGCGACAATCTGGCATACGTGGTTCGAAAAACCGAAAACAAGCCCAAGGAACTGCTACATGTGCTGAATAAGGTGGAAGGAACGGCAATCGTATATGCACACAGCAGAAAACGCACACAAGAGGTAGCCCAATTCCTCAACGACAACAACATTTCGGCCTCGTTCTTTCATGCTGGTTTGAACAATGAGGAAAAAGACATCCGACAAAAGGCTTGGATTACGGACAAAACACGTGTTATCGTAGCGACCAATGCGTTTGGCATGGGAATCGACAAGCCCGATGTACGCTTGGTCATTCATTTTGACATTCCAGATAGTCCTGAAGCATATTACCAAGAGGCAGGACGTGCAGGTAGAGACGGACAAAAGGCTTACGCTGTATTGTTGTATGCTGAAGGTGACAAACAGACATTGTTGCGACGAATTACCGACACTTATCCTGACCCTGATTACATCAGGAAAGTATATGAGGACGTGAATTATTATCTGCAAATGGCAATGGGGGACGGTCTGGGGTGTACACGTGAAATAGACCTGGCCAAATTCTGCTATATCTATAAACATTTTCCCACTCGTGCGGAAAGTGCCTTGCATATTCTCACCCAAGCAGGCTATCTGGAATACACGGAAGAACAAGACAACGTGTCGAGATTGATGTTTACCATCAAGCGAGAAGAGCTTTACCGGCTACAGGAGTTTGATGAGGGAACAGACAAACTGATTCGGACAATCTTTCGTTCATACACAGGGTTATTCACAGAGTATGTATATATTGACGAGGGGGTGCTCAGTATTCGGACTGGGTTGGGACAGAATTTCATATATCAAGTCTTAAAGACGCTTTCCCACAGGCGAATAGTGAGTTATATTCCACGTAGGCGCACACCTTATATAATATACACTCGCGAACGTCAGGAAACCACCAACATTGTGTTGACTCCGGAAATCTATGACAAACGAAAAGATAATTTCTCGCAACGCATTCAAGCCATGATTGAATATGCGACATCGAGTACAAAGTGTAGAAACAGTATGTTGCTTCATTACTTCGGCGAGCGTAGTTTCCATCCGTGTGGAAAATGTGACATCTGTTGTGGTTCCAACGCAAAGACGCAGAGTGCGGAATCGCTGATGGCTGTAAGGCAAACGCTTTTGGCACGGCTCAAGAACGGTCCTATTTCCATGGGAGCCTTGCCTGTGGAGTGGAGTGATGTCGTGTCTTTATTAATCAAGGAAAATGAACTGAAATTAACCGACGGCCTCTTGTCCGTTTCATAACACACAAAAAATGGGTATCTTTGATAAATTATTTAAAAATGCGGAATCGCCTCAAGAAACGGAGGAAAAACGATTTGACATGCTGAAATACGATGGTATTCGGGCTTTACACATCGGACAACTGGAATATAGCTTGCAGTGTCTTGAAGTGGCCAATCAGATGAAATCCGATGCTGAGGTGCTGTTGTATCTGGCTTTGGCAAAACAACATCAAGACGATGCCAATCCTATCGAACTGATTGCGCTTCTAACGCAAGCAATCTCTCTGAATGATTCGCTGACGAGTGCTTACGCCGTCCGTGCACAGATATTATGGGCAATGGGGCAGGATGTCGAGGCGGAAGCAGACATGGAAGTATATTTGGAACGTGTACCCGACGATTTGAACATGTTGTTGCTAAAGGCTAAAGTACAGGCCAAGAAAGGCACTACAAACGAGGCTATAACGCTTTGTCGAGAATTGCTGGAAAAAGATCCTTATATGGAGGATGCGTACATGCTCCTCGGTGGAATCTACAATTCATTAGGTAAAAAAGAAGAAGCCATAACCGTGTATAAGGCGGCCAAGGAGATGAATCCTTTTCTGGACGAGACACTGAGTGGTGAATTCTCGAACCAAGACGGACTTTCTAAAAAACTTTAGAAATTGCTTGAATTTATTTCAATAAATGATTAGTTAGAATATGACTATGCTGGGTGAACGACAAGGACGCATCAAGGAAATCTCCCTGACGCGTCCACATAGCCATAACTAACGCCAATATGTTGTTCGCCGACATTGTACCACAGCATCAAGAAAGAGTTCCTTCAGGAATACCTCAATGAGTTCTGCTATAATTTCAACAGATGTATTTTGGGGACAAGTTCTTTGACCGCCTAATGGTGACATTCATATCGTATTGACCAGAGCTTGAGCACGAACTATGTCATAGAGGCATGCATAAATGTCAAGGAATTTTCAGTTGCTTTGACAAAGATTCTGCATTATCAATAGTTTTCCTCAAGGAGTTCAAAGTAGGCTTTCGGGTGTGCACAAACCGGACAAAGTTCCGGTGCATTGGTACCCACAACGATGTGACCACAATTGCGACATTCCCACACTTTCACCTCGCTCTTGGCAAAGACAGCGGCTGTCTCCACATTCTTCAGCAAAGCGCGATAGCGTTCTTCATGACGTTTTTCAATGGCTGCGACGCCACGGAACTTGGCTGCCAACTCTGGGAATCCTTCTTCCTCTGCTGTCTTGGCAAAGCCAGCATACATGTCAGTCCATTCAAAATTCTCGCCAGCAGCTGCGGAAGCCAAGTTCTCGGTTGTGTCGCCAATGCCGTTAAGTTCCTTGAACCACAGCTTCGCATGTTCTTTCTCATTGTCGGCTGTCTTGAGGAAAAGGGCTGCAATCTGTTCAAAACCTTCCTTCTTGGCCTTGGATGCAAAATAGGTGTACTTGTTGCGTGCTTGCGACTCGCCAGCAAATGCTGCTTCCAGATTTTTCTCGGTCTGGGTACCGGAATACTTTGTTTTCATTGTCTTTTTGATTTCTTAGAATGGTTTAACAATCGGTTGATTCTCTCTAAGGACATCGTCCTCGACCTCGACCTCTTTGGTGCACAGCATGGAGCTTGCTTTCCAACAGGTTTCGTCTTCTTGCTGGCAAAAATAGTACATATTTTTAAATTTGGTTCCTTGTTTTTGCTTATTTTTGCACAAATTTTGGAAACTCTGTCATATTTGTAATCGGGAAAAAATGAAAAATATAGTTTTCGTGATAATCCTCATCGTATTGTCAGGCAAAACACATGCACAAACCGACACGTTGCGGATTGTCGAGAGGGGCGACATGCTCACCAACCATTTGGAAGAAGTGACCATTGTTTCGTCGCCCAAGGAAACAAACAAGTTGCAAGAACTCCCTGTTGCTGTTTCGCAACTCTCACAAAAAGACATGCAAAGACAACGGGTGCTGTCGGTTAAGAACATCAGTGCCTTGGCACCAGGGGTGTTCATTCCCGACTATGGTTCACGTCTTACCTCATCAATATATATCCGTGGCATTGGCTCACGCATCAACACGTCGGCCGCAGGCATGTATGTAGATAACATTCCCTATATTGACAAGTCGGCCTTCGATTTCAATTTCCATGATGTCGAACGCATCGACATCCTTCGCGGCCCACAAGGCACACTGTATGGCAGAAACACCATGGGTGGACTTGTGAGGATCAACACTCGCAACCCATTCAGCTATCAAGGCACAGACTTCCGCCTCAGCATGGGCACTCATCGCACGGAGCAATACTCGCTGAGCCATAGCCACCGCATATCCGATGAGTTTGCCTTTTCGGCCAGTGGATATTACGAACACCAAGGAGGCTTTTTTAAAAACACTTATACAGGAACCAAGCTCGACGCAATGAAGGCAGGTGGCGGACGGTTGCGGGCGATATGGTTGCCCCAAGCCGACATGAAACTCGATTGTACCCTCAGCTACGACTACTCCGACCAAGGCGCATACCCTTACTTTTATCAAGGAACTGTCGAGGGCTACGAAGCAGCAAACAAACCATACGAACAGTGTATTGGCACGATAAGCTACAATCGCGACAGCCGATATCGTCGCGGCATGTTGAATGCCGGCATCAACGTAGAGCATCAGGCCGACCGCTATGTAATGAATGTCATTACAGGCTTTCAGCATCTCACCGACCGCATGTTTCTCGACCAGGACTTTCTACCCTCCGACATCTATACACTCGAACAACGCCAACGGCTCACTACACTGACCGAAGAACTTGTATTCAAAAATCGCCAAAAACAAACTTGGGAGTGGGTTTGCGGTGCAAGCGGATTCTATGAATGGGTGAAAACCGATGCTCCAGTCGTGTTCCGAAAGGATGGTGTCGCAACCATGGTGGAAGACAACGTGAATGGAATCTTCAACACCGTAAAAAAAGATTATCCACGAATGCCCGACATGTTTCTGGATGTCACCGACGATGAGTTCACCGTGTCGAACTTAATGCGCACACCTGTACTTAGCACAGCTCTGTTCCATCAATCGACGCTCAACCTGGGTCGTTGGGCGTTCATCCTTGGCGCACGTGTGGAGTATGAGAAGATGTGGATCGACTACCTCTCGGACACCAACCTCAACTATGAGTTCAAGATAATGCCCTACGCTTCGTACCCCGACCTCAACACGGCACCGAAGCTACAAGGGAAGCTCAATCGCGACTATGTGCAGCTGTTGCCCAAAATGGCCTTGCAATACAAGATTGGCCGTAACAGCAACATTTACGCTACCGTGGCAAAAGGATATCGCTCGGGAGGCTACAACATCCAGATGTTTTCAGACTTGATGCAAGGCGAGCAGAAAAATGGGATGCTCGACAAGATAAACGAGGTGAGCAAGGGCATGATGGAGCGTTTCGTCGATATCACCTCATTGAAAAGCCAAACAAGCACGGAAAGCGTGGTGTTCAAACCAGAACACAGTTGGAACTACGAGATAGGCACTCACCTGAACCTATTTCATGGACAATTGAAAGCCGATGTGGCGACATTCATGATGGATATACGCAACCAGCAAATAGCGCGTTTCTCCGACAACGGATTTGGCCGCATGATGGTAAACGCAGGGGAAAGCCGAAGCTACGGTGTGGAAGCATCGGTGAAAGCACTGCTCACAAGCCGTCTCAACTTGACTTGCGACTATGGCTATACACATGCTATCTTCACGGATTACGACGACGGCGAAACCGACTATACTGACAACAGAGTACCCTTCGTGCCGACACACACACTCAACGTAGGAGCCGAATATGCCATCGGTCCATTGGCTTTCGGAGCCGACTGTACAGGTGTCGGCAAAACCTATTGGACTGAAGACAACAAGTTCTGGCAAAAGTCATACGCCATGCTGAATGCCCATGTGGGCTTCAGCTTCGGCAACTTTGATGTCTGCATCTGGGGCCGCAACCTCACCGACAGGCATTTCGACACATTCAGATTTGTAACCATGAACCGAGTATTCGCCCAACACGGAAAGCCATCGCAAGTCGGAGTGGATGTCCGCCTCAGGTTGTGACAACCTTCATCAGGCATTGGGCACAGTCGAACTCCAGACGGAAACGCCTGTTGTTGCGCGTCACCAAATAAAACGGCTCGCGAAACGGCGAGTGTCCCTGCTGATGGAGAGGCTTGTCCTGAGCCTGGTCGAAGGACTTGTCCTGAGTCCTACCGAAGGAACACCACCCAAAACTATAGCGCAGGCAATGTCGGCAGAACATGACAGCC
>JAUNNV010000062.1:6804-12556 GCA_030531335.1 Bacteroidales bacterium | reverse complement strand
AATGTCGCAAATATAAGTAACAAAATATGGCAATTATAAGGATTTTTAAGGAATCTAAAGGAATTTGCTACATTTGCTTAACACTCTCAATATCAAGTCTTTTATTTCAATTGTTTTCTTTTCAATTCTCTTGATTTTCCTATTTTAGGTATTAGGCTACCAAGGACATCATTACACCCTAATCCACGTCCAAGCCTTGATGCTCGCGTATCAGCTTCACGAACACCTTGCCATAAAGCCTGAGCTTATGCTCGCCTACTCCATTCACATTTTCGAAATCGGAAATGACGACAGGCCTTTGTGTGGCCATGGCATGAAGTGTCTTGTCGCTGAACACCATATAAGGAGCCAAACCCATGCTGGAGGCTATCTGTAGGCGCAGCCTACGCAATTTGCCAAACAGAACCGCATCCTCGTGCTGTCCGACCAAGGTCAATTGCCGCTCCATTGCCAAACGTTTCTTCCATCCTTTCACCGATAGATCCTCGCGCACGACAACCGCCAACCACACTTTATTCCCTTCGAACAGCACTCCCCTACCCTGGGCAGTCACCTTCAGGTGGGAGTCGTCTCGGTAGTCGATTTCCAAGAGTCCCAACTGAAGCATCTGCAACAGATAGTCGTGCCAGTCGCGAGACGGTACGTCGCGCCCAACGCCAAAGGTCTTTAACTTGTCATAGTCATGTTCACGCACCGTAGGCGAATAGTTGCCACGCAGGATGTCAACGACCAACCGAAAACCAGCCCTCTCGCCTGTGCGGACAATGGCCGACAATGCCTTCTGCACCAACACGGTGCCATCGAACCGTTTCGGGGGGTGCTTGCACACATCGCAATTGCCACAGTCGTAGTCCATCGATTCACTGAAATAGTTGAGAAGGATGCGACGACGACACACCTGACTTTCGGCATACTCCTGCATACGGTCGAGTTTTTCATTGTTTATTTCGCGTTGTGCACTTCCATCGGCAAAACTGCGCAAGGCTATAAGGTCGCCCACGTTGTAGAAAAGGATGGTCTCGCAGGGGAGTCCGTCTCGTCCTCCACGTCCTATCTCCTGATAGAATCCCTCGATGCTCTTAGGCAGGTTGTAGTGGACAACAAATCGCACGTTGCTCTTGTCGATACCCATGCCGAAAGCTATGGTCGCGCACACCACAGGCACACGGTCATTGACGAAATCATCCTGCACACGATTCCTTTCCTGTGCGCTCATGCCTGCATGATAAGGCCTGGCATCCACTCCCCTTTCGCGAAGTTTCCGAGCCACCTCATCGGTAGTTTTCCTCGACAGGCAATACACTATGCCCGATGATGCCACCATGTCATCGTCTGTAGCGGCCAACAACGAATGGCGACGTATGAGATCCACGATGACACGTAACTTCTCGTCGGCAGAATAACCTCTCCTGACATCAAGCGACAGGTTGGGACGATTGAAACTACTGACGAAGACCTTCACTTCCCCCGATGGCATTGCCCGCATACACAACTGCTCCACGATGTCGTTTCGCGTAATTTTATCGGCCGTGGCGGTGAAGGCAGCCATTGGCACATCGGGCATTTCCGCGCGCAATGCCCCTAACTGGGTGTATTCCGGCCGAAAGTCGTGTCCCCACTGCGAAATGCAATGGGCCTCATCGATTACGAGTAGATTGATTTTGGTGGCTTTGAGCAGGAAGTCCTTTTCCGCCATCAATTTCTCGGGCGACACGTAGAGCAGCTTCAATTTTCCCCGTCTCAACAGTTCGCCCACCTCACGCCGATCTTCCTCCGAATGGGTGCTGTTGAGTGCGGCTGCGGCAATTCCATTGGCGCGAAGTGCCTCCACTTGGTCTTTCATGAGCGAAATGAGCGGCGACACGACCAAGGCCGTCCCTTCTATCATCAGAGCCGACAACTGAAAGCAAATGCTCTTGCCTCCACCCGTGGGCATCAGTGCCAAACAGTCGTGTCCTGCCAGAATGTGTGTGATTATTTCCTGCTGAAGAGGTCGGAAAGAGTCATAGCCAAAATAGGATTTCAGGTAGCGAAGCATCACTAAAAAAAAAATTATGTGTTATAAATCATGAAAGACACAAGCACCACGTAAAACGACAAAAGCCCCACCTCGCATGAGGGGAGCTTTTGGAAATAAAAGAAAAACTACACACGGTAGTCACTTTACTCGCGACGAAAAGGGTTCGTGCGTCAGCACAACTTCCGAGCACCGTCGCCGATTACGACATCGTAAATCTTCGGGCTCTTGTCGAACTTCGCCTTATAGCGTTCCTTGACAGTGGTAATGAATGTCTCATAGAGCTCGCTCTTCACCAGGTTGATGGTACAACCACCAAATCCGCCACCCATGACGCGCGACCCCGTCACACCACAATCGAAAGCGATGTCGTTGAGGAAGTCAAGTTCTTCGCAGCTCACCTCGTAGAGTTTGCTCATGCCGTGGTGGGTCTCGAACATCTTGGTGCCTACTGTCTCGTAATCGCCAGCCTTCAAAGCCTCACACACATCGAGTACACGCTGGATTTCGTCAATCACATATTCGGCACGCATATAATCCTCATCGCCCACTACGCCCTTCACTTCGGCAAGCATGTCCTTGGTCACGTCGCGCAGATATTCCACATTGGGATATTTGGGTTGCAAAGCCTTCACCACATTCTCACAGCTGTTGCGGCGTTTGTTGTAAGCCGAACTTGCCAACTCATGCTTCACGACCGTATCGACCAACACCAGACGGTAGCCTATGGGGTCGAAGGGGAAGTATTCGTACTCCAATGAACGGCAATCCAGACGGATAAGACTGCCTGCCTTGCCAAAGACGGAGGCAAACTGATCCATGATACCACAGTTCACACCCACATACTTATGTTCTGTGGCTTGACCTACCTTAGCCAATTCGAACTTGTCGATTTTGTTGTCACCAAACATATCGTTCAGGGCAAAAGCGTATGTGCTTTCCAACGCAGCCGATGATGACATGCCTGCGCCCAATGGAACGTCACCGGCAAAAGCCGTATTGAATCCTTTCACCTCGACTCCACGCTCAATCATTTCACGACATACACCATAAATGTATTTTGCCCACGATGCACGCGGACCTTCGTTGGGGCCTAAGCCAAACTCAACATAGTCCTTGAGGTCTATGGAGTACGCACATACCTTGTCTGTGCCATTGGCCTTGATTTCGGCAATCATACCCTTGTCAATAGCTCCTGGGAACACGAAACCGCCATTGTAATCGGTGTGTTCGCCAATAAGGTTGATGCGACCCGGTGAAGCATAAACTGAGCCTGTTGTTCCGTCGAAATGCTTGATGAAGCGACTTCTTACAAATTCTATATCCATGATAGTTTGATGGTTTTTATGGGAGGCAGGATGCGGACATCCTTCCTCCCCTGTTCGTTAAGATTGTTTTTAATATCACAAAACCTCTTCTGCGGTCTTTGACACACGGCTGCCTACGAGTGCATAGAACAGGATGTAACCCGCACAAAGCACCGGGATGATGTATGCCAATGTGTAAGAACCAATGAGTTCGCCAACCTGAGCCTGAACGAATACCATGACAGCACAACCGAACACCATGGTCATGAAGATGCCCGAAGCGACAGCTGTATATTTGCCAAGTTTCTCAACGGCCATGTTGAAGATGCTACCCCACATTACAGAAGTGCAAAGACCTACCAGCAGGAATGCAAAGATGCCGATAGGAACCTGAGCCCAAACAACATTCAGGTTACCCCAGTCGATGCCAGGAACTGTCACCATGGCAGCATCGGCCGAAGAATTGAAGATGCCGAAAAGTAACAACAGGATGGCTATGATGGCGGCTGTCGAAACCATGGCACGGCTCGACACTTTCGCACCGATGACACTGCCTACCATACGGCCGACAAACATCATCAACCAATACACTGCGCAGATCAAGCCTGCAATACTTCCGTCCATGCCCAAACCCGAAAGTGTGGGAACATCTGGTGAAGCAGTAAGATAGCTCAACATGTAGGTAGGAGTACCAACCTCAACGCTCATGTACAGGAAGATGGCCAGCGCGCCAAGGGTGAAATGACGGAACTTGAACGCGCCCTTCACCAATGCCATATCGACTGGAGCCTGTTCGGGTTCTTCTATCTTGGTAAACATGATGATGACGAATGCCAAGATAAAGACAGCCAAAGCAATCATAAGGGCAGGTGTCGCATCCTCAATCTTAGCCTTGGCGGCATCGCCGATGAGCGCACCCATGATGATATATACAGCCACGGCACATGCAGAGTTGCACGATCCGCCAATCTGGATGAACTGGTTGCCGGTCTTACCGCCACCACCCAGGTTGTTCAACATAGGGTTGACAACGGTGTTGAGCATACACATGCAGAATCCGCTTACGAATGCACCAATCAGGTAAACCAAGAAGCTTCCCATTGAGCCGGACAGATACTCAAGCAAAATACCCACGATACCTACGACGAGGGCGATGAGTGCGGTTTTCTTGTAGCCAAACTTGGCGATAAGCATACCCGAAGGGATACCCATGACCAGATAAGCAATGAAGTTACCATAGTTACCAATCTGTGCCAACGTGTCGGATGCACCAAACTGGTTTTTCACGATGACTGCCATCGGCGAACAAAGATTTGTCACGAAGGCAATCATTCCGAAGAGGGCAATCATGATGATGATTGCAGCCCACTGTTTTGATTGTTTTGCCATTGTTTTGAAATGTTTTAATGGTTAATTACTCGATTTGTTATTATTTTTGCTTTTTATAATCAGTTGTTTGCCCTTGGTGCTTACATCGTATGCCCAAAACTTGGTCACGGTCGTTTTTCCACACCAAACTTATAGATGGTGGTCTGCTTGTAAGTCTCTCCCGGACGCAACACACACGAGGGGAAATGTGCCTTGTTGGGTGTGTCGGGAAAGTGCTGAGCCTCAAAACAGATGGCACTCCTACGAGGGAATGTGGCACCATGCCAACCGCTGAACCCATTGTGCCAGTTCGAAGTATATACCTGCACGCCTGGCTCGGTTGTAAACACCTCCATGCTCCGGCCACTGAGTGGGTCAACACATTTGGCGGCAAAGCCCAAGGCACCCGCCTCGCGCTTGTTGAGTACGTAACAATGGTCATAGCCAGCACCATGGCGTATCTGCACGAAATCGTCGTCGATGCGGCTTCCCACTACGTGGGGTGTGCGGAAATCGAATGGGGTGCCATCCACCGATGCTATACATCCGTAAGGGATGGACGTATCATTGATAGGCACATAATAATCAGCATTGATGGTAAGCTCATAATCGTTGATGACGGGAGTAGGGTCGGCTATGCCGGTAAGATTAAAGAATCCATGATGGGTCAGGTTCACAACTGTGGTCTTGTCGGTAGTAGCCTCGTAGCGAATCGTAAACTCATTGCCATCTGTCAACTCATAGACAACCGTCACATCGAGATTGCCAGGGAATCCTTCCTCACCGTCCTTGCTGACATAATGCAAGCGTAGCGTTTGCGCATCGGGTTGCTCCGCGTCCCACACGCGGGCATGAAAACCTGTAGGGCCTCCATGCAACGAGTTGGGGCCGTTGTTGATGGCCAGTTTGTACTCCTTGCCCTCCAATAAAAAAGAACCCTTTGCGATTCGATTACCGTATCGACCGATAATCGTACTCAGAAAGGGTTCATGGCTTTTGATGACATGTTCGATGGAATCGTGTCCTTGTATCACGTTGTCATACTTGCCGTCCTTGTCGG
>JAUNNV010000062.1:0-6794 GCA_030531335.1 Bacteroidales bacterium | reverse complement strand
CATGATTGCAGCCACTGCACCTCCATAGTTTGTAACTGCAATTTCCGCACCCGACGGATTTTTCAACACATATAAATCCGTATGCTTTCCATCAATAACTGTCTGAAAGTCGGCTTTGCTCAAGCCGCATATCAGGTCTCCTTTCGTATCGGTGTTCTCCATGTCGCACTGAATTTTATTGTTCTAATTTTCATGCGCAAATAAACAAAAGTTCTTTTTAATTTCCAAACTTTTCCATGACACTTTTTTATTTGACAACAAATCGGCGACAACAAAAGTACTTCCACCCACAAAAATAAAGTCGTTATCAGCATCGGCATTATTTGTAGCTGCCTGTAAGGCTGCATCCACAGACGGATATTGCTCTCCCTGCAGACCTGCTTTCTGTGCCAACTCATGCAATTTGTCCTCAGAAAGTGCCCGCCTCACACTGGCCTTGGTGAAATAGTAACGGGCCTTATGGGGAAGCAACGCAAGCACCCCGCTTACGTCCTTGTCGTTGGCCATGCCTATCACCACATGCAACTGTCGGCAATGTTGCGATTGCAGCTGTCTGCTGATGTACTCCACTCCTCCCACGTTGTGTCCAGTGTCGCATACGATTCTCGGATGCAGGTTCACGGTTTGCCAACGCCCCATCAACCCAGTCAGTGCGCACACCTGCGAGAAGGCCTCGCACACATGCTCCTGACAGATGCCGAAGCTGTCACGAAGCCGTTCGACAGCCGTCAGTATGGTATTCGTATTCTCCTCCTGACAGTAGCCACCCAATTCGCCCTTCAACGACCCATAATGACGGGTGTCGTATATCCAGCCTTCAACTGTGGGAGTGGCCCCAACCACCTGTGGAACATCCTGGGCAAAACAAATGGGCGCACCGACTTGCAAGGCATGTTGCTCAAACACGCGACGTATCTCGGCTGTAGCTCGGCCAATCACCACCGGCACCCCCTCCTTCATAATGCCGGCCTTCTCGACCGCTATTTGGGCCAACGTATTGCCCAAGAGCTGCGTGTGATCAAGGCTGATGTTGGTGATGACACAGAGTTCCGGACGGATGATGTTGGTACAGTCGATCCGTCCGCCAAGCCCCACCTCTACTACTGCCACATCCACTTTACATGCCGCGAAATAGCTGAATGCCATTGCGGTGGCAAGCTCGAAAAAAGATGGATGAAGAGGCTCGAAGAACGATCTCTCACGTTCCACAAAATCCACCACGAACTGTTTCGAGACAGGAACTCCGTTCACCCTGATCCGCTCGCGGAAGTCAATGAGATGAGGCGAGGTGTAAAGCCCCGTAGTGTAACCCGCACACTGTAGCATGGCCGCAAGTGTGTGCGAGCACGATCCTTTCCCATTGGTACCGGCCACATGGATGGTGCGGAACGAACGATGAGGATGCCCCAAATGTGCATCAAGGGCTTCAGTTGTCTGAAGCCCCTCTTTGTATGCACCTGCCCCAAATTGTTGAAACAGTGGGGCACTATTGTATAGATATGAAAGTGTTTCGTCGTAAGTCATCGTCGGGAAACCAGCCTCAATCGAAAAGATTCTTGAATGTCTTGAAAATCTTGTCCTTGATGCTTTCGGTTGGTCGGAAATTATTGCTGTCTTGCAGCCGTTCCATTGTCTGCCGTTCGTCCTTCGATAAGCTTTCTGGCACATAAACACTGATGTTGACCAACAAGTCGCCAGTGCCCAAGTTCCGTCCATAGCTATCCAGCGCAGGCAGGCCCTTTCCCCTCAGGCGAAGCACCTTGCCAGGCTGTGTTCCCGCCTCAATCTTCACCTTCACACGACTGTCAACCGTTGGGATCTCCACCGTTCCGCCCAGAGCGGCCGTAGGTATGCTCAGCAGCAGGTTGTATATCAAGTCGTTCTCGTCGCGAATCAGTGTGGGATGCGGTTCCTCCTCTATCAGCACCAACAAGTCGCCGGCCACACCGTTATGCTTACCCATATTGCCTTTGTCAGGCACCGACAACTGCATACCACCTACCATACCGGCGGGAATTTTCACAGTCACGATTTCCTCGCCCATCACAACACCTTCGCCGGCACAACGTGGACATTTGTTCTTGATAATCTTTCCCTCGCCACCACACTGCGGACAAGGACTTTGGGTCTGCATCATGCCAAACAGGCTTTGCTGGGTGCGCAATATGCTTCCTGTGCCATGACAACGCGGACACGTCTCCGCACCACCGTTTCCTTCCGCACCCGTTCCGTGACAATGCTCGCATGCCACCATCTTGCGAAGCTTGAACTTCTTCTCCACACCCGATGCTATTTCCTGTAACGAGAGTCTTGCCTTTACGCGAAGGTCGGAGCCCTTGAACTTCCGCTGTCCTTGACGGGAACCTCCACCCCCAAAGCCACCGAAACCGCCGAAGCCGCCTCCTCCGAAGTTGAAGCCACGGCCAAACACATTATTTAAAATATCGTTCAGGTCGAAGTCGGCAAAACCGCCAAAACCGCCGCCACTGGCCGAACTTCCATTCATGCCGGCAAAGCCAAACTGGTCGTAACGTGCACGCTTGTCGGCATCACTCAACACGCTATATGCCTCTGCCGCTTCCTTAAACTTCTCTTCCGCCTCTTTATTGCCAGGGTTTCGGTCTGGGTGGTATTTAATGGCCAACTGCCGGTAAGCCTTTTTTATTTCATCGGCCGATGCGCTCTTGCCAACGCCCAACACTTCATAATAATCTCTTTTTTCAGCCATAATCAATTCCTCATTGGTTTACTGACCCACCACCACTTTGGCATGTCTGATTACTTTGTCGTTCAGTTTATAGCCCGTTTGCACACAGTCGAGTATAAGTCCCCTTTGTGCATCTTCCGAAGCCGGCACCAAGGCAATGGCCTCATGGAAATCCGTATCGAAAGCCTTGTCCTTCGTCTCTATGACACTCACGCCTTCCTGCGCAAGAATCTTCATCATCTTCTCATGAATCATCCTCACGCCCTCTTCAAGAGCCTTCACAGCCTCATCGTCCGACTTCATGTTGGCCAACGCACGCTCGAAATCATCGAGTACAGGCAGTATGGCCGTAATGGTTTTCTCGCCACCATTTTTAATAATCTCAGCCTTTTCCTTCAGTGTGCGCTTGCGATAGTTGTCGAATTCAGCAGCCAGCAACAAATACTTGTTTTGTTTGTCCTCTAATTGTTGTCTCAGCTGTTCCTCCACGCTCAATTCCGATTCTTTATTTTCTTCCGCCACATTCTGACCAACATTCTCATCGGCCTTTTCTGTCTGTTCGTTCACTTCTTCCTGGGCAGTTTCCTGAGTTTGCTCCACCGTTGCCTCCTGCTGTTCTACTCGTTCTACGTTTGGCTCTTCCACCTTTTCCTTATTTTTAGTTTTATTCTTGTTCATGATTCTTGAAATTGTTCCGCCCGACTTCCAGCAAAAAACGTGCCTATTCATTCTCACCCACAATGAAATCGCTTGAGAAAGTAAAAGGAAGCAACTTGGTCACCCCCACAACACGCCAGACAAATTGTTTCCCGAAAAGCAGGATAGTCATCTCGTGCTTTCCCCACGCCTCGGCCTCAAGCATCACCTGCCGACAAGCACCACAGGGAGTAATCGGTCTGTCAGTGAAATTCTTGCCGTCGTGTGCGGCAATGGCAAGTGCCTTCACCGCCCTGTCGGCGAATTGCGACCCACAAGCGAACAAGGCAGCACGTTCGGCACACATTCCCGATGGATATGCAGCATTTTCCTGATTGCTGCCTATCACCGTCTCACCATTGTCGAGCAATGCAGCAGCTCCCACTGAAAAATGCGAATATGGAGCGTAACTGCTTTTTGTTGCCATTTTGGCAGACTCAACCAACCGAAGTTCATCGGCGGTCAATTCCTCCGGCTTACACTGCTCGTAGCCTATCACTATCCTCTTTTTCTCCATGTCGTCGAAATCCTTGTAATCTTACTTTATCCTGGTTTATCCGTCATCAGTGAAACATGATGTCGGTAATCACCTGTGCACCGGCCTTCTCGTTCAGCCGTCTCACCAGTAATGTCCTTCCCATCGAAAGTTCCTGACGCAACACCGCCGAAGTAAGCTGCACATGTAGCGTCTGGTTCTTGATGAACACATTGGAGGTGTATCGCATCACCAAACTTCCCACCACCTCAGGCCACGCGGCTACCAAGTGCATTTCGTTTAGAGGCGACTCCAAGCCCTGCACACGAAGTACTGTCCGCAACACATCGCCCAAAGGCAACGCCTCATTCCGTTTCATGACACTGTTCCATTTTCCACATGAAACACCTTATGTTCTCCTTCCAGCCCCCCCACAATCTCCTCCAAATGGTCGCGGTTGGTGTCCGTCACGAATATCTGTCCGAAATCCGGCTCCGACACCAACCTCACGATTTGTTCCACACGCAGGGCATCCAGCTTGTCGAAAATGTCGTCGAGCAGCAATATGGGTGTCGTATTGCTACCATGATGTTTCAGGAACATAAACTGGGCTAGTTTCAGGGCCGTCAGGTATGTCTTGTTCTGACCCTGCGATCCTTCCCGCCTGATGGCGTAGTTTCCCAACCCCATCAGCAAGTCGTCCTTATGCGTGCCCTTGAGTGTGTACCCCATGATCCTGTCCTTTGCCCGACTGTTCTCCAAGAGTCTCTTCAAGTCGTCTTTTTGTAAGTCCGACTGATAGCACAGCGACACAACTTCCTTTCCAAGGGTGATGGCCGCATGGATTTCCTGAAACTGAAGAATGAATTCATGGACGAAATCGGTACGTTTCTCAAAAATCACGTTTCCATCCTTCGCCAACATTTCCTCCAACACATTCATCAAATCGGCATCAGGCTCGGCATCGGCCTTCAGCAAGGAGTTTCGTTGCTGTAGGGTTTTGTTGTAATGGATAAGCGCATCCAAGTAAGCCTTGTCGTACTGCGAGATGACCATATCCATGAACTTGCGCCGCTCGTCACTTCCACCCACTATGAGCGATGCGTCGTCGGGCGACACCATCACCAACGGTATCAGGCCTATATGGTCGGCAAAACGCTGGTATTCCTTCTTGTTATGCTTGAACTGTTTCTTTCGCCCACGTTTCATGCCACAATACACTTCCTCCTCCTCACCCTTTTCCGTTTGATACGAACCCTGTATCACGAAGAAATCCTCGCCATGGCGTATGTTTTGAGAGTCGATGGGGTTGGATGCACTTTTGCAAAACGACAGATAATAAACCGCATCGAGTAGATTGGTCTTCCCCATGCCATTATGCCCAATGAAACAATTCAATTTGGGTGCACATTCCAATTCTATTTGCGCCAAATTCTTATAATTGATGATGGAAATCCGATTCAGTATCATGTACGATTCATGCTATTCGGCGACAAAAGTAGAAAAAATTTCCTCATAAATTTTATTAATACACATAAATAAACTATTTTTGTGCGCTGAAAATTAAGTGCAATCTATAAATAACGTAATATAAAATGGCAGTAAAGAATCAAGCACAGGGTCCGGTAAAGGATTTGGATGAAGCCATAAGCGCTTCGGAAGCATTTATCATCAAGTACAAGAACAAGCTGTTAATCGCCTTATCGGCAATCGTTCTGGTTGTTGTGGCCATCCTTGGCTACAAGCAATTCATCTACGAGCCGCGCGAAGTAAAGGCTTCCGAGGCATTGTTCGTAGGCGAGCAGTATTTCCAGAACGACCAGTATGAACTTGCCTTGAATGGCGACAGTGCCAACTTCGCAGGTTTTGCCACCGTAGCCAAGGAATTCAGCGGCACGGCAGCAGGCAATTTGGCAACAGCATACGCAGGTCTTTGCTGCGCCCATCTGGAGAAGTTCGAAGATGCCGTGAAGTATCTCGACCAGTTCACTGGCAGCGACCAGTTGGTAGGTCCCGCCGTTAAGGCCGCTTTGGGCAACTGCTACGTCAACCTCGGTCAGGAAGAGAAAGGTGCAGAACTCTTGGTTAAGGCAGCGAAAGACGCCGACAGCCAGGCTCTGAGTCCTGTCTATTACATCCAGGCCGGTCAGGTCTATGAAAAGCTCGGCAAGAGCGCCGATGCACTGAAGCTCTACCAGACTGTGAAAGAGAAATATTTCCAGTCATATTTGTCCATCGAGATAGACAAATACATCGAGCGCGTTTCAAAATAAACATCATGTGAAATCCCGACAAGCCGAAAGCAGGGGAAGGTTAAGTATGAATTTTGAATTAAGACTTGCGAAGCTTGATGAGCGAAGCGAATAATTATGACTTGAACTCCCCTGAATTCGCGAAGCAAATAATCTCAATTCATAATTCAAAATTCAAAATTAATCGAATGCCGAGGCGCGAAAGGAATTGCGTAAAACAAAAAAGTTAGTCCATGGACAGAAGGGATTTTCTCAAAAAGTCTGCCCTCGGTTGTGGTGCTGTTGCATTAGGAAACGATGCACTTGCCCAACCAAGGGCAGACTTTTCGGTTTCGACCCAACGGATTGAAACCAACGAATTTGTGAAAGAGCCAGCCCACAAGATTCCCGTGTTGGCCCGTACCGACGTAGTGGTGGTTGGCGGCGGACCCGCTGGCGTGGCGGCAGCCCTTTCGGCTGCACGAGCAGGCAGCAATGTGTGGCTTATCGAGCGTTACAACCATTTGGGTGGATTGTGGACAGGAGGACTGGTGCTCATCCTCAACGACACCTACGGTATGAACAAACAGCGCGAATGGGTACAAACCGTCTTCGGTGTGAGCGACGAGATAACCCATCGGATCGACGAGATGGGTATGTTGGTGAAGCACTACAACCCCACCCC
>JAUNNV010000061.1 GCA_030531335.1 Bacteroidales bacterium | reverse complement strand
ACAGGCTCAGGACAAGCCCTCTTGGCTTGCCGGGTATCGACTATCTGGTTGTAGTAGGGTCCTTCCGTATCGCAGGCTATCGTGGTGTCGGTGATGGGGAGATACTCCATGCGTGTGCCCGGATTGGGGTGGATGCCGAATGCCCTGCGGACGCCGAAATTTCCCTCGGGGGTCATTCCGTCGCCTTCGCGCTCCTTGCCCAGTCCATTCTTCCCGATAAAAGCCATGCCTCGACACTCGACAAAGAATGTGCCTTGTGCGTCGCGGCGGCAATACTCCACCTCGGCCAGGCTGTGTCCGCCGCATTTCACCAACAGCAGCCCATCGACGGCCGGGGTGTCGGCATACTCGTGGATTATCGTTTGCCAAGAATCATTTTCTTTCATACGCTATGATTTCATACACAATAGGCACAATCAGTCCGTTGAGCATCGTCGATGTGACCAGGCCGCCCAGAATCACCATGGCCATCGGGCTCTGTATCTCATTTCCCGGCAACTCGCCGCCCATGACCATCGGAACCAAGGCCAACGCCGAGGTGAGTGCTGTCATCAGGATAGGGTTCAACCTGTCGAGCGACCCTTTGACAATGCTTTCGCGAAGGCCATGACCCTCAGCCCTCAAATCCTTGTATCGGGCAATGAGCAACATGCCGTTTCGGGTGGCAATGCCAAACAGGGATATGAAGCCTATGATGCCCGGTATGCTGAGTTCCCCACCGGTAAGTCCCACGGCCAACACGCCACCGATGAGTGCCAACGGCAGGTTGAGCAGGATGACCACCGACTCCGTGACAACCCGGAACTGGTTGTACAACAATAGAAATATCAAAAGGATTGCCACCGACGAGGCCACAAGCAATGTCCGCGATGCCGACTGTTCGCTTTCGAATTGTCCGCCGTATGCTATGTGGTATCCCTCGGGCAACACAATCTGTTCGTCGATGACCCGCCGGATTTCATTTACCGCGCCACGCAAGTCGCGCCCAGCCACATTGGCAGAGACCACGATCCTACGTGCCACGTTCTCACGGTTTATGGTGTTCGGTCCCATAGCCGACACCACCTCGGCGATGTCGGAGAGTGGGATTTTGCGTCCGGCCGCATCGATCATCAGGTCCTTTATCCGTTCTGCCGTGCTGCAATTGTCGGCATCCACCTTCAAGGTCAAGGGGAAGGCCTTGCCGTCCTCATACACCTGCGACACCTCTTCACCTGCAAGCAGCACTTCCACCGCCTCGGCAAACTCGGCCATCGACACGCCGTGTTTGGCCATCAGCTCCCGTCGAGGCACAATCTGCAGCTGCGGACGTTCCACCTGTTGCTCCACATTCACATCGGCAAGCCCCCTGACAGGCGTAATCAATGTCTTCACGCGATTGCCTATCTCGTACATCTTGGTCAGGTCCGTGCCAAACAGCTTGACGGCGATATTGGCTTCCGTGCCCGAAAGCATGGCGTCGATGCGGTGGGTGATGGGCGAGCCCACCTCCAGATTGATGCCGGGCATCAATCCCATGCGTTCACGTATGTCGGCTATCACCTCGTCCTTGCTTCTTTTGCCAAGCTGGAAGGGAGCCTCTATTTCCGAATTGTTCACACCCAGCGCATGTTCGTCGAGTTCGGCGCGGCCTGTCTTTCGTCCCACGGTCAGTATTTCGGGAATTTCGAGCAACAGTGAGTCGGCCCTTGCCCCTACCCTGTCCGACTCGTCGAGCGCGATGCCGGGCATTGTGCTTACATTGATTGTGAACGAGCCTTCGTTGAAAGGAGGGAGAAAACTCCGGCCAAGATTCGCAAACACGACCAACGCAACCACAAGCAGCAACGCCGTCGCCCAAAGTATCGGGCGGCGCCGCCTCAGTCCCCATGCCAACACACGGCTGTAACATTTCCTTACGTAAAGCGTCTGGACTGGTTCCCGCAACGAAGAGCCCACCCCACCGCCTTTTGCCAGGAACAAGCTGCACAATACCGGCGTAAGCGTGAGCGCCACCAATGTGGAAGCGCACAAAGCCGTTATGAAGGCTATGCCAAGCGGCGCCAACAGCCTGCCCTCGATGCCCGAGAGAAAGAACAGAGGCGTGAAACTGGCAATGATGATGAGGGTGGAGTTGAGCACGGGCATCCTGATCTCCTTGGAGGCCTCGAACACCACACGCGACACGGAGCGTCGCTGTGGCAGTGGCAATAGGCTGTTCTCGCGCAGGTGCCTATACACATTCTCCACATCCACGATGGCATCGTCCACCAACGAGCCTATGGCTATGGCGAAGCCACCGAGACTCATGGTGTTGATGGTAAGGCCGAAGGCATGAAGCACCAATATCGACATCACCAATGCCAATGGCATGGTGACGAGCGATATCAACGTGGCACGCACATTCATCAGAAACAGAAACAAGATGACGACCACCAACAAGCCACCCTCGACAAGCGATTTCCTGACATTGCCAATCGAGCTGTCAATGAAGCGTTCCTGCCGATAAATGTCGGTCGAGATTCTCACATCGGCCGGCAGTTGTTTGCGTAAATCCTCCAAAGCCTCATCTATTTGTCTTGTGAGATTGACCGTACTGGCATCTGGCTGTTTGGTGACGGTCATCATCACCGCCGGACATCCTCGATGGGAGGCTGTGCCCATACGAGGCGTGTGATTGCCGATGCATACACGGGCGACATCGTTCACACACACCGGTCCACCATCCGCCGACTTTATCACAGCCATTCCCAACTTCTCCACATCGTTGGTCGAAAGCATTCCACGCACGATGTATTCATTGCCATACTCATACACACTGCCGCCCACCTTGTTCTCGTTCATTCCGCGAGTGGCGGCCAGCACCTCGTCCAGGCTCACCCCATAGTGTCTCATCCGCGCCGGATTCAGCAGCAATTGATACTCCTTCATCTCGCCACCTATCACAGAGACCTGCGCCACACCACCCATGGCGAGGATACGCGGACGAACCGTCCAATCGGCCAATGTGCGCAACTCCTGCAACGAAGTGGAGTCGGACGTGAGTGCCACAAAAAGCATCTCACCGAGGATGGACGATTGGGGGCCAAGCGTGGGATTGCCCACACCGGCCGGCAATTCCTCCCTTACGACGGCAATCTTTTCCGACACAATCTGACGGGCACGGTATATGTCGGTGTCCCAATCGAACTCCACCCAAACGATGGAGAAGCCTGTGGTCGATGAGGAACGCACACGCCGCACGTCCGTAGCGCCGTTCACAGCCGTCTCGATACGGAAAGTCACCAGCTGCTCCACCTCTTCCGCAGCCATGCCGTTTGCCTCGGTCATGATCACCACCGTGGGTGCGTTGAGGTCGGGAAACACATCGACATCCATCCTTGTCGAAGTGAATCCGCCCCACAGCAACAACACTACGGCACAAACCACAATCGTCAACCGATTGTTGAGCGAGAAACGTATGATATTATTCAACATAAGCCCCTTTGTTTAGATGCTGTCATCAATGATGGTGTGTATGGCCAGGCACAGCTTTCGCCACGCTTGCCATCTTCACCTGATAGGCGCCGTGTGTCACCACCCGGTCGCCTTCGGCAAGTCCCTCGCAAATCTCCACTCGCTCGCCATCGCTCTGCCCCAGTGTCACCTGCTGTCGCCTGAAAGCCCCTTCGTGGACCTGTAGATATACGTAGTGAAATCCCTGTTCCTCTGTGATGGCCTTCAAGGGGAGCGACACGACGTTCCCACGCTGTCGGGTGAACAGGAATATTTCGGCAAACGCTCCAGGCAACACGTCGCCGACATTGTCGAACTCGAAGGTCAACGGCACAAACGACGCACCGCCCACCACCGTTTTTCCATACGACAACACATGGCCGTTCAGGTCGGCCAATTTATGCAAGGCCTCGTCGTATGCCATTCGGAAATTTGCGCCATTCACCTCGTGCAGGTGTTTGAAGTAGCGTTCAGGCACATCCGCTTGAAGCTGTAGCCTGCGGTTTTGCGCCACCACAGCCAACGGCTGTCCCACACTTACGTATTCGCCCTGACGCACCAAGAGCTGTTTCACATAGCCTCTCATCATCGACTGCACGGATGTGCCCCGTCCCGTCAGGTCCATGCCCTGAATAGCGGCCTTGGCCGTTTCATAATGCAACGCCACCTGTTCATACTCCTTCACCGACATGATTTTCTCTGCCACCAACCTTTGCGCCCGCTCAAGTTCCTTCCGGGCTGTCTCAAAAACCAGTTTTGCCTGTTGGGCGGCATCGCCACGTTGTAGTTTCGAGCCTGAGACCCAAGCCAAGGTTTCACCCAGCCCTACAGCGGTTCCTGCCGTCAGCGAGGCATCGGCGAACGTCACCACGCCATCCGAAGGAGCCACCACCGTAAGTTCGTCGCCCTGCAATGGGCACACCTTCCCGCTCACCCTTATCACGGTGCTAAAACTGTCGGCCTTCACCACATCCACTGCCACGCCAGCCGCTTCGATTTGATGGTGGTTCATGGATATTTCGTCGGCGTGTGCCTGCGAGTGTTCATGTTCCTCGCCCTCATGATGCCGCCCACCATCATCGTGCAGATGGGTATGAGCGTGCTCGTGGATTTCCTCGCCCACTTCTTCGTGAGCCTCATGCGAATGGTGGGGCTGTCCGTTACAACCTTCCATGAGCACTGTAGCCAGTCCAACAATGGCTACGAAATGTATTTTCATAAATGTATCTTGCTAATTGATAAACCAATGTGTATGTTCACGGTTCCTGGGTCTCGCCTGCCCCGACCCCTGCTTGCCCCGAGCATAGTCGGGGGGAAGGGGCGAAGGACAATTCCACAGGATGTCTGTCTGTGTTCCTCAAACATCCAGACACGGAGGAGCCCGTAGCACCGTCGCCCCGTGCACATCCATACGACACAAGGGGAACCGATAATACCACAACCTTGGCTTACACCTATTCCCAATCAGCTGCACCGAAGGGCAATCGCCCATCCAGGCACATGGTGCGTGTGTCCAGGACACAGGAACCACCTGTTCCATGCGAGAGAACAAATACGTGCAACGCTCCACGCAGGTGGAGCCATCGTCATCGTGGTGCGAAGCTGCATCGCCACAGCGCTTTGCATCGGAATCATGGCCTTCTTCATCGTGCGCCATGCTGTGCACGGCCATGCATATCATGCCGTGATGATGATGATGCGGCACCACCGACAACCCCAGCAGCACACACACCGCTATGGCAACCATCGTGGCATACAGTTTTCGTCTCATCATCATATAGCACACAGTTTCAAGTATTGGGCGGCAAATATAGTGATTTTCCCCATCAAATTCTCATTTCGCTTGTCTTTTTCGCCATTACCACAAGGATAAAATGAGTATTGAACTTGGATATATTTGCAAAACAATTGTGTATGATGTCATTGTTTATGAAGTTCCAAGAATTTGTAACCATTGAAATGAATAAGATGTTCAGGAGTTTCTGCAATCCAGACCTCAGTTTCCCAAGCTATATCCTTCGCCTTCTGTTTGAACACATTCTTGTTCTCGAAAGCTGTAAAGGACACCACATTGGCCGTACAGCCAGATTCCTTCAACTTGCGTTTTACTTTGCGTACCCTCACTTCACTCCATTCGCCTGTCGAATGGTATGCCTCAATCAGATAAAGAAGATTCTTCTCTGTACTGTATGCGACAACGTCTGGTAACTCTTCATGTTCAAGCACAAAGAAATTCAGACGTTCAAGCGATTCCCTTTCAAGATACAAAAATTTGTCAGCAGTATCTCCCACATACAGCACTTTCGCGCCAAATCCATAGATTGGCAGAAACGATTCAATGATTGCCTTTTGAAGCTCATTATGTTCTCCATAAGTCAAATTGATGGTCTTACCATCAGGCAATGTTACTGGCACCTTCTGCAAATTTCTCCTCCTTTCCAGTTCCTCCTTCAAAGACTGAACCTCAGCGGTAAATCCAACAAGGGCATTATTCCAATTGTCAGTACCATAGTTGCGAAGAAGAGTTGCAAAAGCTGGGCTTAAAGCATATCCACGCGAATGGTTGTTGGTTGCCTGTTCAACAGTAGAGGAGGAATTGACTACAACACCAGCTTCGACCAACAACTTCAGGTCTTGCCTACGAATATCGTCATAAGAAGAATCTGCTATCCGCTCACCATGGTGTTTATTCTCAAACGCAAGAACTTCTCGGCTTTTTAGAAACCGACCATCATCAGAAGATAATGCTTCAGTAAAATGTTTCTTAATCTGACCAACAGCAAGACATGCCTTGGCCATACGCTCTAATTTGCGGTCGGTATTGTCAATAGGAATACCCACTGCCACAAAAACATCGAGTAAATTAAACACAAGTTTTTTTACTGCGACAGGCGTTCCCTTCTTCAATTCTATCTTCATACTACCGCAAACAAATCTTGAGGAACCATTTTCTCCAAGATATACTTCGGGGGGTTCTGTTCCATGTGATACGTTTTTTTACTTGTTGTGCTATCTTATATGCGAGCAATGGAGGAACTGCGTTCCCAATTTGATTGAACCGTCTGCTTTCCGAACCTGCAAAAACATACCAATCCGGAAAACTTTGCAGCCTTGCAGCTTCACGATCGGTAAGCCTTCTGCGTCTGCCATCCTCAAGCCTTACGCGCTGCATATCGCTTGTCGCACCAGCCAAATTTCTGCAAGTTATTGTTCTTGCTGGTTTGTTTGGATGCAAGTCGCGTGGATTTACACAATGCGACTTTTGCTCATAGACGGCAATATATTCATCCTGTCGTGGAGTAAGAATCTTATCCTTTGGTTCAAGGCTGTGCATTGTGTCTCCGATAGCTTCAGCAACTGTTACCTTGCGTCGCTCGATGGCTGGGAACTGAAATCTCGCTCTGTGGCCGACACAAATGAGACGCTCTCTGTTTTGTGGTACGCCATGGTTTACAGCATTAAGTACACGATACTCAACATAATAACCAAGATTCATAAGTTCATGAACTATCAAATCCAAATACCATTTGTGACGTCCAAGAATATTCGGCACATTCTCGAACATAAAGACTTTCGGTTGAAGTCTTCTCACCGCATCAATAAAAACAGGAAAGCCATCACGTGCGTCTTCCATGCCCATCTGATTGCCAAACCTACTGAAAGGCTGGCAAGGAGGACCACCTATCACTATGTCAATGTTTTCGGCCTTTGGATATTCAAATCCAACCGTAAGAAACTGATTATGACATTCACCACGAAGATTATTATTGTATGTTTCAACTGCGGCATCTACCATTTCATATCCAACAGTTCTGAAACCTGCAGCTTCAAAACCCAAAGACAATCCCCCACACCCAGCGAACAAATCCAACACGACAGCCTGTTCTTGGATATTAGGCATTAACAAATTATCGATAGATTTACTAAATTCTGTCATTTTTTCTATTTCGTTTACTACAGAAATTCTGAAACCTTGTAGTTTCCAGATTTAGGTTGACTACCTGTTAGTCTTAAACCTTAGAAGAGTTGACTCTCAGTTAAACATTAATACTGATTATAGTTGACTCATAGTCCTTATCACGGTTGCTTGTTGACTGAGTAGTCCTTATACCTGTGTGGTTGACTGGAGGGCGTAGCCCGGAAGGAGACCACACAGGGTTGCAAAGGTAAGCCATTTCCAGCAATTATGCAATCACTCTGCAGCTCTTTTATGTGATTTTCCCTTAAGCTCGTCCATCTCTTGGTTGGTTCTCCCACATGAAGGGCTGCTTCACGTGGTGTCATCATGTCAATACCCATGTGCGGACGTTCCTCGTTGTAGAACTTGACTGCCCTTGCGACAATCTTATCAATAGGCACATAGGTTGATTCAGTGGAACAGCCAAAATGACGTGTACAAGCAGACAATCCTACTATTGCCGATTATACTTGTCGAGGACAAACCTCAAGTTGTTGGCAGCACTTGAGGATACATAGGTGTAGGATGAAACAATGCCCTGCCGCCTCGAGAAGATGAAGCAGACAGGGTGCTGTAGGTTCAGAGAGCAGGAAACCTCACTTCAATGCCCCCTTGAAGTGAAGGTCGCAGAAATCCATGTAGCGTTGCCAGTCGTAGTCGGTGACATCGTGGATGCCGGTACGGATGTGATAACCTGCATCGTGCATGATTGGGTGGTTTGTGGCGGGCATGACATCGGTGTCCAGCCCCTTCAGCCCATAAAGCCGATACACGGGCTCGGCATACGAGGTGGCCAGGAACTCCCCCTTGGGGTCGGCCGGAGCGTCGTCCTCCGCACTGGCCACATACACGTGGCGCGGAGCGATGAGGGCTATGAGCTCATGCTGGTCGAAGGGCATGGCCTCCTCCCTGTCGGTATAGAAGGCATAGGCGGCGCAGAACCACCAGGGGCGCACGCTGGTGAGCAGACCCACGGTCTCGCCATAGCGACGCTTGGCAAGTGCGGCACCCGAGGCGCCTGAGCAGTTGCTGATGACCACGCGGAAACGGGTGTCTTGCGCGCCGGCCCAAAGGGCGGCCTTGCCTTGGCGCGAATGTCCCATGAGGGCAATGCGCTGCATGTCGGCCCAATCCTGTGTGTAGAGGTAATCCACCATGCGGCTCGACCCCCAGGCCCAAGCGCCTACGGCTTCCCAGGCGTCGGAGCGAGTGGCATATTGCTGGTAGTCGGGGAAGAGGGAAAGCACACTGTTGTCGAGCCAACGAGGGCCGTCGCGGTCGGGATAGATGTCGTGGTAGGCCATGGTGATGACGGCATAGCCCCGGTCAATGATTTGCTCGAAGGGCCAACGGCTCTTTTGGTTGCCGCGTTGCCAGTTGGCATCGCCGGGTTTCTGCACCATCCGTACCCCGGCCGAATAGACTATGGTGGTGTCGGTGGTGGTACTATGGTTGCCAATGAAGCTGTAGCTCACGAATACGGGCACCTTGCCTTTCCGATGGTTGGGCACGAGGGTCATGGCAATGGCCTCGTGGCGACGGCCATTGCCGCTGAAGAGGAATCGGACTTGTCGGAGCGTGGCCTTGTCGCCCAAGGCGTGGCTGTTTTCCGAAACCACCTCGTAGCTCACCGCAATACTGTCGGGGCGGGTACGTCCGTACTCTTGCGTAGCAAAGGTCTCCAACAACTCCGGACGGCGTTTCCGCTCCCAATCATCGATGGTGGTCACCTTGGAGCCATCGTAACAGGTAAGTACATCGGGCAATGCGAACTGAGGGACTTTGGATTCGTCGTAATTCAAGTTGCGTTGTCCCCATGCCACACAACAGCTGGCAAGGGAAAGGCATAAAAATAGCTTCTTCATGATAGTGTAACTGTGTCGATTACAAAGTTAAATGGTTGAGGGATTTTCATCAAAAAGAATAATCAAAAAAAAACAAGATGAAGGAATTTATAGGGAGAGACCGCGACAAATTGAATATAAAGTGTTATTTTTGCGGTAATTTTAATTAATGTGGAATTATGAACTGTATCGTAGATGTTAATGCCCACATGCACACACCCTATTCTTTCAGTGCTTTCGCCGATGTGCGCCAGGCACTCGACATGGCCGCACAAGAAGGAGTGAAGGTGGTAGGCATTAACGATTTTTATTCGTTGGACGGCTACCAAGAGTGGAGCGAGGAATGTGCAAAGCGTCAGCTATACCCATTGTTCAACATTGAGATGATTGCGCTCAACAGCGAGGACCAGGCCAAGGGTCTGCGTGTGAACGACCCGAACAATCCCGGCCGCACTTACCTAAGTGGCAAGGGGCTTGCCTTCCCGGTCATCCTAAGCGGCAAAGAGGCGCAACAACTGGCCGACGTGAAGGCCGAGAGCAACGCGCAGGTGGCCAAAATGTGTGCCAAGCTGAACGACGTGCTGAACGGGGTGAAGGCCGGCTTCAACATCGACTTCGCCGACGTGACGCGCAAGCTCACCTGTGGCAGCATCCGTGAACGACATCTGGCCAAGGCTCTTCGGCTGGCCGTAGATGAACATTTCAGCACATCCGAGGCACGACTCGACTTCTACGAGCGGTTGTGCAAGAAACCCCTGAAATCGGCTTTGGACAATGTGGCGGCTGTGGAGAACGAACTTCGCGGCAACCTGCTGAAAGCTGGTGGCGCGGCTTTCGTTCCCGAGGATGCCAAGGCATTCCTTCCGTTGGAAACCGTGCAACGCATCATGGAGGCAGCCGGCGGCATACCCACCTATCCGTTCCTGGCCGACGACGCCAAGGGCAATTTCACCGACTTCGAGGCCGACCTCCAGCAGTGTGCCGACACACTGAAGCGACGTGGCATCCGCTCGGTAGAGTTCATCACCACACGCAACACTACAGCCGTGCTTGAGAGCTATGCCAGCTATCTGGAGGATGAGGGCTTTATCGTGACCTTCGGGTCGGAACACAACACGCCCGCCATCGAGCCCATCCGCCTGCGCACGCGCGACAATGCCGAACTCTCGGAGAAACTGCGGGCCATCAACTTCCGTGGAGCCTGCTTGGTGGCTGCCCATCAGGTCGGCAAGCAAACGGCTGAAGAAGGTGCCGAGACAATATACAAAAGCATAGGAATCTAACCCACGATGTACGTCAGCATCGATGAAAACATCAAAAAAAGAAACATGGAAAAAGAATTGGAACAACTGATTGCCATCTCGCAGACATACGGCAAGGATGCACGTTTCGTGATTGCCGGAGGTGGAAACACATCGTATAAGAATGTCGAAAGGTTGTGGGTGAAAGCCAGCGGACATGCACTGGCCACCATTGGCGAAGAAGGTTTTGCCGTGCTCGACAGAGCCTTGCTAAACCCCATGGGCGAGAAAGCCTACAGCACCGACACTGCCTTGCGCGAGGAACAGGTGAAGAACGACCTGCAGGCAGCTTGCATCACGCGCGACCGTCGGCCGTCGGTAGAGACCTCACTACACAACTGCATGAATACAGCCTACGTGGTGCATCTGCACCCGACGGCAGTGAACGCGCTGATGTGTTCGGCCAATGCGGCCCAGCACTGCAAGGAACTTTTCCCGGAAGCGCTCTATGTGGAATACACCGATCCTGGATATACGCTGTTTAAGAAAGTATATGACCGCATCCAGGCTTACAAGGCCCAGCGTGGCAAGGAGCCACAGGTCATCTTCCTTCAGAACCATGGTGTGTTCGTAGGTGCCGACAGCACGGCTGAGATTGCACGCATCTACGACGACATGCTGGCACGCATAGAGGCACAGACATGCGGTTTGCCCATGGGTGAGGCCGAGGTGTGCGGCTGCGCACAGGAAGTGATTCCCGCCATCCGCCAGATGCTTTCGCGCAAGGGGCGTGGCTTGAAGACACTACAGGTGAGCAACGATGCGCTTATAGCCTATTTCACGGAGAACGAGCAGCGTTTCGCACAGGTGGCCAAGCCGTTCACCCCCGACATCATCGTGTATTGCAAGTCGGCATACATCTACTTGGCAGCCGAGAACCCCGAGGAGCTTTTGGCGAAAGCTGAGGAACAAATCGAGGCATACGTGACAGCGCATGGGCATACTCCTAAGGTAATCTTGATCAAGGGTATCGGGCTGGTGGCTTGTGGCGACCATGCCAAGAATGCACAGATTATCACCGACGTGTTCTACGATGCCATGAAGGTGGCATACGGGGCTCAATCGTTTGGAGGCGAGCACCCCATGGAACAGGCTTGGATTGACTTTATCGACAACTGGGAGGTGGAGAACTACCGCCGCAAGGTGTCGGCCGGCGCATCGAAGGGACGTGTGGAAGGCAAGACCATCATTGTGACGGGTGCGGCGCAGGGTTTCGGCGAAGGCATTGCCCGCCAGCTGTTGCTCGAAGGTGCCAACATCGTCGTGGCCGACCTGAACGAGGTGACGGGACAACAGACGGCCGACAGTTTCAACACACTGACCAAGAACAACAAGGCCATTTTCGTGAAGACCAACGTAAGCGACATGGACTCGCTCAACGCACTGGTTCGCACCACGGTGCTTACGTTTGGCGCATTGGATGCGTTTGTGAGCAACGCGGGCGTGGTTCGTGCCGGCGACTTGGAAGCCATGACTCCCGAGAACTTCGAGTTCGTGACAAAAATCAACTACAACGCCTATTTCTATTGCGCAAAGGTGGCCAGCCACCTCATGAAGATAGAGACGAGATACGATGACGAATATTTTGCCGACATCGTGCAGGTGAACTCGAAGAGCGGTGTGCGCGGTTCGAAGGCCAACTTCGCTTACGCCGGCAGCAAGTTTGGCGGAGTGGGTCTCACCCAAAGTTTCGCGCTCGAATTGGCTCCCTTCCGCGTGAAAGTGAACAGCATCTGCCCAGGCAACTTCTACGACGGCCCACTGTGGAGCGATCCGGAGAAAGGATTGTTTGTGCAATACCTCAAGGCTGGCAAAGCCCCCGGAGCGAAGACTGTGGAGGATGTGAAGAACTTCTACCTGAACCAAGTACCCATGCACAAGGGATGCAATCCGGTGGATGTGACCAAGGCCATACTGTATGCCATTGACCAAACGGGCGAGACTGGACAAGCCATCCCAGTGACCGGCGGACAGGTGATGATGGCATA
>JAUNNV010000197.1 GCA_030531335.1 Bacteroidales bacterium | reverse complement strand
CTCGTAGGTGGCTCGTGTGTCGCCAAGAGCCGAGTGTGCATCTTCAAGGTTCTTGCCACAGTAGAACTTATAGGCAGCCGAGAGTGTACGCTGTTCCAATTTGTGATAAATCACCTGTACGTCAATGAATTTGCGTTTGCCTAAATTCACATCCACTCCAGCACGCAAGAATTCCTCAGCCAACAATGGCACGTCAAACCGATTCGAGTTGAAGCCTGCCAAGTCGCATCCTTCGATGTCGTTGGCAATGCTTTTGGCCACTTCCTTGAATGTGGGGCAATCGGCCACATCATCATCGTAAATGCCGTGTACTGCCGACGCTTCCCCTGGGATGTGCATTTCTGGGTTGATGCGCATAGTCTTTGCTTCCTCATTGCCATTGGGGAAGACTTTCAGATAACAGATCTCTACGATACGGTCGCTGATAATGTTGGTGCCGGTGGTCTCCAAATCGAAGAACACCAAAGGGTTGGACAAGTTAAGTCTCATAGTCAGTCGTTCAGCATCATTGGCATCAATAACATCAATACCTCTTGTTTATCTTCCTGCGGAGAAGGTTGGAAAATACCTGCACGCGAAGCATCTGCCAACTGAATCATCACATCGCCCGACGACATGTTGTTCAGGATTTCTATCAAGAAACTTGCCTTGAAGCCGATGCTGAATGTCGGACCATCGTATTGGCACGTGATTGTTTCCTCGGCCGAAGTCGAGAAATCAATGTCTTGAGCCGATATCTTGATTTGGTCGGCCGACAGATGTAACTTCACCAGATTGCTAACAGCCGATGAGAACACCGAGATACGGCGTAACGCCCCGATTAACAGTTGTCGGTCGGCAATGGCGACATTCGGATTGTTTTGAGGAATCACAGAATTGTAGTTGGGGAATCGTCCATCTATCTGCCGGCAAGTCAGTTGGCAGTCATCCATTTTAAACACGGCATTTCGGTCGTCGAATGTTACTGACACCTCATTCTCTTGCTTGCTGAGCAAACCTTTCAGCAGGTTCGCCGGCTTTCGAGGCAGGATGAAGGCCGCGCGTTCGCTGCAAGTTACATCCAGCGATTTATATTTCACTAACTTATGGCCATCCGATGCCACAAACACCACATGGTCGGGGGTCATGTCGAAATAAATGCCGTTCATGACAGGGCGCAACTCATCGTCGGCAGTGGCAAAAAGGGCACAACTCACACTATCATAGAGCGTTGCCGCCGACACCTTGAATTCCACCTTTTCCTCGTTCAGAGCCGTTGCCTTGGGATATTCATCGGCAGACTGGCACATCAATGAGTAAATGCCGTCGTTGTTATAGTGCACCTTCACCTCAAGTGTGAAGGTGTTCACTTCGAACGACAACGGTTGCTCTGGTAGTTCCTTCAATGCGTCGATCATGTTTTTTGCTGAGATTGCAAACGTAAAGTCTTCGGTGCTATCGACCAATTCCATTGTTGTTGTCATGGTTGTTTCGTTGTCTGATGCCGTAGCCGACAATGTCTTGTCGTGAATCTCTAACAAAAAGCAATCAAGAATTGGTAACGAGTTCTTCGAATTGATTACACGGCTGATAGCCTGCAAATGGCTATAAAGGGTTGTACTGGAAATTATGAATTTCATATTGTCTTGTTTTTGATTTCACTGTTTTTGGGCTTACAAAGATATTTTTTTTTCATCGCATTGCCTAATTTTCCAATAAAAAAATTAGATTATTCACGAAGAATGCACTACCTTCGCGAAAAATTACGAAAAACAAAGTGTTATGGAAGTTGAAGGAAAAATCATTGTAGCAGGCGAGCCACGCGGTGGTGTCTCGAAGGCAGGTAACAATTGGAAAGTACAAGAATACGTGTTGGAAACCATTGAGCAGTATCCCAAGAAGATAGCTTTTGAGGTGTTTGGCGAAGACAAAATCAAGCAGTTCAACATTCAAGTGGGCGAATCGCTCAAGGTGTCGTTCGACATTGATGCCCGCCAGTGGCAGGATCGTTGGTTTAACTCTGTCCGCGCATGGAAGGTGGAACGTGTCTCGGCCGAAGCCCCAACAGCAGCTCCTATACAGTCTGTCACGTCGTTCCAGCAGCCGCCTTTTGCCGCCGCACCAGCACCCGCACCAACCGATTTCACCCGTAACGATCCGGCCGACGATCTGCCTTTTTGATGTAGGTCCGACCTCATAGGTCTGCTTATCCGCAACCTCCATTTGCAGGGCAAGGCTGTAAATGGAGGTTGCGTGTCATTATGACATTCCCGCACGGCTTTCAATTCCAAATGCGCCTTTTCAGCCTTTTTCTTGCACATTTCAAAGATTCGCGTTATATCGTTGCCACAAAAAAACCAAGTTCAAGTATTTGCCTACCAAAGCACCTAAAACCATGCATTTACCAACCCATACCAGCTATCTGGAATCTAAACCCCGTTTCGATATACTCGATGGACTGCGAGGCGTTGCCGCCATCGTTATTGTGTTTTATCATTTCCTGACTTCATCACTTTTTTGCGCCATTACATAGCGCAGGATGAAAATCAAT
>JAUNNV010000060.1 GCA_030531335.1 Bacteroidales bacterium | reverse complement strand
TGTCGAACGTGTATTCCATGTCGGCTGTGGTGAAGAGCAAGTCGTGGAAGTGGGTGGCATCGGTGTAGGTATCCACATTGGTGGGCAATGGCTTCGGTTGTTGGTCGGACTGGCCGGGCTGATTGCCGCAAGCTACAAGGAGTAGTGATGTCGATAGAAAAAAGAAAATTCGTTTCATGGCGATAAATATTAATGGGTTAGATATGGAACTTGAATAGTTGGTAAGATACCTGGTGGTCGAATTGGTCGGTGTGCTCCATGCTCTTGATTTTTTTCACGAGCGGAATGGTGAGCGGCAGGGCTACCACTTCGTACATGGTTTTGAGCAAAATCTGCAACAGGATGATGTGGATGAGCTCAGTCCAAGGCATCGTGCCGGCAAAGGCCAGCGGAAAAAACAAGAACGAGTCGGCACTTTCGCCAGCCACGGTGGAAACAATATAGCGGAAGGAAATGAACCGTCCCTTACTGCTGACCTTCATGCGACTGATGATGGCGGCGTTGATGTAGGAACCTATCAGGAAAGCTATGAGACTGGCAAAGGCGATGCGTGGGGTGAAGTCGAGCACTTGGTCGAAGGCTTCCTTCCCTTCCCAGAAGGGAGCACCGGGCAGCAGAACGGCCAGCTGGGTAAAGACGATGAACAGGAAGTTCATGAAGAAGCCTGTCCAGATGATGAGCCTCGTCTTGTAGAATCCCCACACCTCGGCAATGCAGTCGTTGATGATGTAGGAAATGGGGAAAATGAGCAGCCCACCTGTGAGATTGAACCGCCATATTTGAACGACCTTGAACTCCAGTATGTTGGATGTGATGAGACATACACAGAAGAGGATTCCCAAGAGCATATAGACAATAGATACTTGATGTTTTTCCACCACCTTTATTTCGAGCTTTTGAAAGATTTCGCTGACAAAGATAATCATATTTTATTATTTTTGCGGCATGTTTCATCGTTTTCAGACAGACATCACAGGCATTGCACTTCCCGAGAAGTTCACATTCCCTTTCAACTACAAGCCTCATCCGCTTTGCCGCAGGGCTGCCGATGAGGTGTGGGCGTATGTGAAGAGTCGGAGCGACTGGAGCGAGGAGGTGACGGCAGGCAAGATGTTCGGTGTGTTGGTTGTCCGTACTCCGCAGCATGAGTTAGGGTTTGTGGCGGCCTTTTCGGGATTGTTGGCCGGACGTAACTGCCATGGCTGGTTTGTTCCGCCCATTTTCGACTTTCTACGCCCCGATGGCTATTTCAAACAGGAGGAAACACAAATTTCCGAAATCAGCAAACTGATTGACGCTACACCCGAAGACGAACGAAAAAAAACTCTGGCAGAAGAACGCAAGCAACGCTCAATGGCCTTGCAAAAGTGGCTATTCAGACAGTTCAGGCTGAGAAATGCCCAAGGCGAGGAAAAAGACCTGATTGATGTTTTTGCAATGACTACACATGGCTCCCCTCCTGGTGGAGCGGGTGAATGTGCGGAGCCCAAGTTGTTGCAATATGCCTTCCTACAGGGACTGAAGCCATTGGCGATGGCCGCCTTCTGGATGGGTGCATCACCACAGGGAGAGATTCGGTGCGATGGGCGATACTATCCAGCCTGCAAAGGACGTTGCGAACCCATACTGCGTTTCATGATGCAAGGGCTGGATGTGGAGCCAGACCCTATGCAAGTTCATAAACAATGTGTGTGGACGTTGCCGATACTCTACGAAGACGCTTTCATTGCTGTGGTGGACAAGCCGGAAGGAATGTTGAGCGTTCCGGGCAAAACAGATGCGCCATCGGTACAAAGCATCATGCGGATGCGCTATCCTGATGCCGACGGACCGATGATTGTACACCGACTCGACATGAGTACTTCGGGGCTGATGATAGTGGTGAAAACAAGGGTTGCACACAAGAACCTGCAACAACAATTTCTGGAGCAACGCATCAGAAAACGCTATGTGGCCTTGCTACAAGGCAGGATTTCCACCAAGAGTGGAACCATTGACCTCCCCTTGTGCCCCGACATCATGAACCGCCCACGGCAAATGGTGAGTCGGCAATATGGGAAGCCGGCCTTGACCGACTACGAGGTGATGGGCTATGCCGATGCCAACACCACACGGGTGGCGTTTTATCCGCACACGGGGCGCACGCACCAACTCAGGGTTCATGCGGCTCATCCGCAAGGGCTCAATGCACCAATCGTAGGCGATGCGTTGTATGGACAGGAGGGCGGCAGGCTGTGCCTGCACGCGGAGGAAATCTGGTTTGAACACCCCACCACCCACGAACCTCTTCACTTCATGGTACCCTCCAGCTTCTAAGAATAATGATAAAACCAAAATGTCAAAATATCGAGAAAGAATAGTTAAATGGCAATGAGCATCTCAATGAAAAAACGCTATGAGTCATCGCTCGAATACTTTGAGCGGACAATGCCGACAGCCGAGACAGAACTGCACTATTCCAATCCGTTCGAGTTGTTGGTGGCAGTGATACTGAGCGCGCAGTGCACCGACAAGCGGGTGAACATGATCACCCCAAAATTATTTGCCGACTTCCCCACACCCGAAGTCATGGCCGAGGCCTCGGCCGATGTCATCTTCGATTACATCAAAAGCATCAGCTATCCTAACAACAAAGCAAAACATCTTGTAGGAATGGCGCAGATGCTGGTGAAGGAGTTCCACTCGGAGGTGCCCAGCGACCTCGATGAACTGATTCGACTGCCTGGAGTGGGTCGTAAAACGGCCAACGTAATACAAAGCGTGGTGTTCCGCAAGGCCGCAATGGCGGTCGATACGCACGTGTTCAGGGTGAGCCATCGCATAGGGTTGGTGCCCGAATCATGCACCACTCCATACGCCACGGAACAGTATCTCACGAAGCACATCCCGAAGCAACTTGTCCCGAAAGCACACCATTGGCTGATTCTGCACGGACGTTATGTGTGCATGGCCCGCAAGCCCAAGTGTGGGGAGTGTGGCCTGGGGGGAATTTGCAAATATTCGTTACAGGGAAAACTGTAGGCCGTCGTAAGCCAGTCGCACGTGGGTGGGAAGCTTGGCCTCCTCGCAGGCATGCAGTCCCACATCGTGGCAAAAATGAATGAGCCAAGCGCGACGAGGTGCTATGCGCGCGATGTTTTCGAGTGCCTGCTCCACAGTCTGGTGTGCGGGGTGGCATTTGTGTCGGAGAGCATTGATGACCAGTCCTTCCACGTCTGCAAGCAGTTCGTACGACTCCTCGGGCATGGTGAGCATGTCGGTAATCCAGGCAAAACGACCTATGCGATACCCTACGATGGGCAACTTGCCATGCATGACACGGAATGGCAATACGCTTACTGAATTTCCTTGCAGATTCTGCACTGTGAACGGACACCCTGGGACGATGTTTGCAAGCGTAATCCGTGGCACACCCGGATAAAGATTCTCACGGAAACAATAAGGAATACGTTGCCGGATGGCCGTGTTCGTGGCTGGTTCGGCAAAGATGGGGATGTTGCGGAAACGACAGAATGCCCGAAGGTCGTCTATCCCGCCAACATGGTCGTAGTGCTCATGGGTGATGAGAACGGCATCTATAGGTCGGTAGTCGTCGAGTGCCAACATCTGTTGACGAAAGTCGGGGCTACAATCTATCAGGATGCGAACGTCATTCACCTCCACCAGCCCCGAACAACGTAGGCGTTTGTCACGCGCATCCTTGCTGGTGCACACATCGCACGTGCATCCTATTTCAGGAACACCGATGGAGGTGCCGCTACCTAAAATGGAAACTCTCATACGAAGTTCACCTCCGGTTCCATGTTGATTCCAAACTGCTGGAACACAGAGTACTGTATTTCCTTTGCCAAGGCTATGACCTCTTGCCCGGTGGCTTGCCCGCAGTTGACGAGTATCAGTGCCTGCTTGTTGTGTACACCGGCATTACCCAGCCGTTGTCCCTTCCATCCGCAGCGGTCAATCATCCAGGCAGCTGGAACTTTCACATTGTCCTCATCCACATCGTAGTAGGGCATGTCTGGATAGGCTTCGTGAAGCAGTTCGAAGCGTTGACGGCCGATTACAGGATTCATGAAGAAACTGCCGGCATTGCCTGTGACATCGGGATCGGGCAGTTTTTCGCGACGGATGTTCATGATGACGTTGCGCACGTTTTCGATGGTGGAATCCAACTGTTGTCGGTTTAGTTCGTCTCTCACATTGCCATAGTCCAGATTCAGTATAGGTCGTTTCGAGAGGTGGAAGGTGACATGCGTGATGATGTAACGTCCCGCCCACTCACGCTTGAAACGGCTGCTGCGGTAGGCATATCCGCACTCTTCGCGGCTGAACACCCTCGAATCATGGTTCTCCACGTCAATGGCTTCGACCGTATGGACGATGTCCTTGACCTCCGCTCCGTAGGCACCGATGTTCTGGACAGCCGACGAGCCCACCTCGCCAGGTATAAGCGAAAGGTTCTCGGCTCCATACCAGTGTCGCGACACGCAGCGGGCAATGAAGTCATCGAAGAGTTCTCCCGCACCGACACGCACCAGCACGTTCGTTTCTTTTTCGTCGATGAGTTCCATGCCTTTGATGGCCGAATGGAGGATGGTGCCGGGATAGTCGGCACGGAACAACAGATTGCTTCCGCAGCCAATGTGCAACCACGGCCCCTGGAAATAGGTGCCCTCGTCGATGAGTTGTTTCAGCTCGTCCTCGGTTTCGTATTCAACGAAAAGCTTGCACCTCACGTCGAAGTGAAAGGTGTTGTGGGCAAGCAGCGAATAGTCATGTCTTGTTTTCATCAGTCACAAACGTCTTCAAATTGCACAAGCATCCATCTTCCCTCATCGCGCTCGAAATAGAGCTTATTGATAAATCCGTTTCCGAAACCTTTCAGAGAGAGAGTGAGGTGATTCGACTCGTTGATGGATGGCGCGTTGTTGTGGACAATGTTGGTGAGCACATCGGTTGGACAGTCTGGCTTGAAAGCCCACCATTGTCCGGGTTCCAGTGTGGTCTGTAGAATATCAAACTCGTTGTCAGGGTCTGCGGTGATGTATTTCAACGGATCGGCCACACGCTGCGACTGGAACGTTGAGTCGTTGGTGAACTGCCGATAAAATTCATAGAAGTCTTCCTTGTTTGCCGAAGAGTCCCGAGTGGCCAACGCTCCGTGGTCGATGGCTTCCAATTTCCACTTTCCATTGATACGTTCGAAGTAGTATCGCTTTACAGAGCGTTCCCATAGATCAATCCATTCTACTTGCGCACTGGTGGAATTCATGTCCTCTTCCACTTCGATGCTGTCGTTGTTGCTGTAGATTTCAGTGTAAACTTCTTTTGCGCTGAGCATGGGGTCGAACGTCCATTCAGCTTGTTGGATGGTGTCTCTCCTCTCAAACGAGTAGGAGGATAGGGGAAAGTTAATGCGCGAACGCTGGATACGCTCGTCGGTGGAAAAATTGTAGATGAAGTCCGTAAAGCTTTCATCGACGGTTTTGGGTTGTTCGGGTTCTGGATTTTGCACTTCAATCACGAACGTGGAATCTATGGCATAGAGTAGCGAGTCAATGTTTCTTTGGCCTTCGTTTCTTGTTGCCTCCGTTTTGCTTTCACCGCAAGTCAACAATAACAGAAAAAGATATGAACACTCTATTAATCGTTTCATCTATCAATGTCGAAAAAATCGCTGCAAAATTAATCCTTTTTTCCTATTTTTCGTAAATTTGCAGCCAAATAAAAAACGACTCACAAAATGTTAGCGAAAATAGAAGAACTATTGAGAGAGATTGACACGCTGAAAGCTACCAACGCCGATGAGATAGAGGCCCTTCGCATCAAGTATCTGAGCAAAAAGGGTATTATCACAGCCTTGATGGCCGACTTCCGCAATGTGCCTGCTGAACAGAAGAAGGAAGTGGGAATGCGAATCAATGAATTGAAGAACAAGGCTCAGGATTGCATTGCCGCGTTGAAAGAAGCTTTCGACACACAAGACAACATTTCGAGCGACCTTGATCTTACCCGCACTCCCTACCCCATCGAGTTGGGCACACGTCATCCGTTGACTATCGTGAAAAATGAAATCATCGACATCTTCCATCGACTGGGCTTCTCGATTGCCGATGGGCCTGAGATAGAGGACGACTGGCATGTGTTCTCGGCCATGAACTTTGCCGAGGATCATCCCGCACGCGACATGCAGGACACGTTTTTCGTTGAATCTAATCCCGAACATGTCACCAAGAACATTATCCTGCGCACCCATACGTCATCGGTACAGAGCCGTGTGATGGAGAACACACAGCCGCCCATCCGCATCATCTGTCCGGGTCGTGTCTATCGCAACGAGGCCATCAGCTATCGTGCACATGCCTTCTTCCATCAGGTGGAAGCACTCTACATCGACAAGAATGTGTCGTTCACCGACCTGAAGCAGGTGTTGTTGCTATTTGCCAAGGAAATGTTTGGAGCCGACACGCAGATTCGTTTGCGTCCCTCTTATTTTCCCTTTACCGAACCAAGTGCCGAGATGGACATCAGTTGTAATATCTGTGGCGGCAAGGGCTGCCCATTTTGCAAGGGCACTGGCTGGGTCGAAATCCTGGGATGCGGCATGGTCGATCCGAATGTGTTGGATTTGAACGGCATTGACAGTAAGACTTATTCGGGCTATGCGTTGGGCATGGGTATCGAACGTATCGCTAACCTAAAATATCGTGTGAACGATCTGCGTCTGTTCTCCGAAAACGACACACGCTTCCTCCACGAGTTCGATTCGGCCAACTAAGAATAAGAAATAGAACTCTTACTTTATCATAATTCATCGTTCAGGATTGTTGATTGCTCAGTATCTGTAACAGTGTCTCGCGTTGCAAAGAGAAGGTGCGGTCGTTGTCGCTGACGTAGCGGAGCAGTTGGACGCCGTTGTGTCGGAGGCGGTATTTGTCGGTCAGTTGTCGATCAGTCATCTCGTCCGACAATTTGAGTAGTGTCATGGCCGCAAGTTCAATTTTCCCCATGCGGTCGGTGTCGGTTTCGGAGAAGCGGTCGATGACCTCTTCGGCGGCAAGTGCGGCAAGCTTTGGGGTGTCCAGCCCGAGCAGTTGGCTGGTGAGCGTGTCGTATTCAATCCATTGCGACGGCTTGATGCGACGGCGGTTGAGCAAGGCTGTGGCTATGAGGGTGATGATCTCGCGAATCATCCTCACAAGATAGTCTTCCTTTATCATGATTGGGCGATGGCTTCAGCCAGTTGGGTGAGTGCTTGCTGCAACACAGCGCGTGGGCAGGCCACGTTGAGCCGCATGAATCCGTCGCCCTCGCCATCGGCTCCAAACATGCTGCCGTCGTTGAGTGCCAAATGGGCTTTATCGACAAACAGGTGGTTGATGTCTGGCTGTGATAGATTTAGGCCGCGACAGTCGAGCCACACAAGAAACGATGCCTCTGGCCGACGAGCCTTGATACCGGGACAATGATTGGTAAGAAAATCAACGACAAAATCGATGTTGCCATTGATGTAGGCCAAACATTGGTCGAGCCATTCGGTGCCATGGGTGTAGGCTGCCTCTACGGCGGTGAAGGAGAACACATGGCCATTGTCGTACTCACAAGTAGCTATGTAGTTGCGGAATTGCCTTTCGAGCTGTGGGTTGAAGATAAGTGCATGTGAGGCGGCGATACCCGGCATGTTGAAGGCTTTGCTGGGCGACATGAAGCTGACAGAATTGTCATAGGCTTGCGGGCTGATGCAGGCGAAAGGCACGTGGTGGCGCGGTGGAAAGGTGAGGTCGGCATGTATCTCGTCGGAGAGCACCAACACGCCTTCGTCGTGGCAGATGCGTGCCACCGTGTCGAGCTCTTCGTGAGTCCACACCACACCGCCCGGATTGTGAGGGTTGCACAGAATGAAAGCCTTGCAACCGCGTACTTTCTGTTGGAAGTCGTCGAGATCCATGCGCATGTCGGGGGTGAGTGGGTTGGTGACCATTGTGCGATGGTTACGCTGGATAAGCCACATAAACGGATGATAGACGGGGGGTTGCACCAGGATCTTGTCGTCAGGCTTCGTAAAGCAGTTGATGGCGAGCCCGAGACCTGGCACGATGCCCGAGGTGTAATGGATGTTCACTGGATCGGCCGACAGTCCATAACGGTTGTCGAGCCATCCGATAATGGCTTGGTAGTAGCTTGCGGGCTTGGTGGTATAGCCCAATATGGGATGTTGCAGGCGTTTGCTGATGGCTTCGCGCACGAATGGTGCTGTGGGGAAATCCATGTCGGCCACCCACAGGGGAGTCAGGTCGTCCCTACCCCAAATGTCGGTCAGGCAGTCGTATTTGATGGACGAGGTGCCACGACGGTCAATGACAGTGTCGAAATCGTAATTCATCGTTTCTCCTTATAAGAATATTCAACACGCAAAGATAATACTATTTACTGTTTTACTTTACTATTTTATATATCTTTGTGGTCGATAATGGAATTAAAAGTGGAAAACATGTTCGATTTGCCCCGTCCGTTGGTCATTGCAGGTCCATGCAGCGCGGAAACAGAGCAACAGGTGTTGCATACGGCTTGTGAATTGTCGAAGTTTGGGGTGAAGGTGTTTCGGGCCGGTGTCTGGAAACCCCGGACGATGCCTGGACATTTCGAGGGCGTGGGTTCGGTGGGGCTGTCGTGGCTCCGCCGTGTGGCTTGCAAAACAGGCATGGCGGTGATGACCGAGGTGGCGAACGCACATCATGTGGAGGCTTGTTTAGAGGCTGGCATCCATGGACTGTGGATAGGGGCCCGCACTACATCGAACCCCTTTGCGGTGCAGGAGATAGCCGATGCGTTGCGCGGTACCGATGTAGCCTTGCTGGTGAAAAACCCTGTGAGTCCTGAACTTGCCTTGTGGATAGGAGCGTTGGAGCGTTTGCAGCGAGCTGGCATTGGTCGGTTGGCCGCCGTGCACCGCGGATTCCCGTCGTATGCCGACACACAGTTTCGCAACATGCCCCACTGGGACATCCCGATAGAACTGCGTCGCCGATGTCCCGAATTACCATTGTTGTGTGACCCATCGCACATGGGGGGACGGAGAGAGCTTATCACCACGCTATGCCAACAAGCCATGGATTTGGGAGCCGACGGACTGATGGTAGAATGTCACTGTCATCCGGAGCGGGCATGGAGCGATGCACGGCAGCAGATTACTCCCGAACAGTTGCAGCAGATATTGAAAAATTTGGTGATACGCAGTCCGCAGCAGGGATTAATGGATATTGACTTGTTGCGGAAACAAATCGATGAGTGCGACGAGCAAATCATGGAACTACTGGCCAAGCGCATGGACTTGAGTCGAGAAATAGGTGTGTATAAGAAAAAAAACAACATGACCGTATTGCAGACCGACCGCTACCAACAGATGTTGACACAACGGGTCGGTTTGGGACATTCGTTGCAGTTGGACGATGCTTTGGTGGAGCATTTGTTTGCCCTCATCCATGAAGAAAGCGTGCGCAGGCAAATGGAATATTTCGCAAATGGTCAATGACAGTGCAAGCCGAGAGCAGAGACCAAGCAGGCTTGGGCTATGCCGAGGCGTAGCCTGCCATGGGCAAAGCCAATGACATGAAGACGAAAAGTTTTAAGGTTTTTTCTTGTCTGTTTTTTGGGAAAAACGTATTTTTGGCATCGTTTTCAGACCGACAGTCCGTAAAGCCTGTATAGAAGGGAGCAGCAAAGCAGACAAGGTCTTTTTTTTATGTTAGAAGTAAGTAGAAACCGAAAATCGCAGAATCATAACGACAAATGTCAAAATTGAGATTCCGGGTAGTGGAAGAGGCGTTCAAGAAGAGTGCCCTTTCGGTGGAGGCACCGACGGAGCGCCCCTCCGAGTATTTTGCAAAATATGTGTTCAATCGCGAAAAGATGTTTCGCTATTTGCCTTCGGAAGTGTTTATACGCTTGTCGGAGGCAATGGACAACGGAGCACCCTTAGACCGCCAAACGGCCGATGTGGTGGCCGAAGGTATGCGCAAATGGGCCACAGAATTGGGCGTGACACATTACACACATTGGTTCCAGCCTCTGACTGAAGGCACTGCCGAGAAGCACGACGCTTTTGTGGAACACGATGGGAAGGGAGGCATGATAGAGGAATTTTCGGGAAAGTTGCTGGTGCAACAGGAGCCTGATGCATCGAGTTTCCCCTCCGGGGGCATACGCAACACATTCGAGGCGCGTGGCTACAGCGCGTGGGATCCTTCGTCGCCAGTGTTCGTGGTCGATGACACTTTGTGTATTCCTACCGTTTTCATAGCATATACGGGAGAGTCGCTCGACTATAAGGCACCCTTGCTCAAGTCGCTTAGTGCTCTTTACAAGGCGGCCACTGAAGTGGCATTGTATTTCTATTCGGATGTGAAGAAAGTGCGCACCTATCTGGGATGGGAACAAGAATACTTTCTTGTCGATGAAGGACTGTATGCTGCCCGTCCAGACCTACTCATGACTGGACGGACGCTGATGGGGCATGAGGCAAGCAAGAACCAACAGCTCGACGACCATTACTTCGGATCCATACCGGCTCGCGTGGTGTCTTTTATGAAAGATTTGGAAATTCAGGCCTTGGAACTGGGCATTCCTGTAAAGACTCGCCACAACGAGGCCGCGCCCAATCAATTCGAGTTGGCACCTATCTACGAGGAATGTAATCTGGCTGTCGATCACAACATGCTCCTGATGTCGCTCATGAAGAAAGTAGCACGCAAGCATGGATTCCGCGTGTTGCTTCACGAGAAACCCTTCAAGGGCGTGAACGGTTCAGGTAAGCACAACAACTGGTCGTTGGGTACCGACACCGGCATCATGCTCATGGCTCCTGGCCGGACATCGGAGGACAACCTGCGGTTCATCACCTTCATCGTGAATACGCTAATGGCAGTCTATCGACACAACGGACTGCTGAAGGCTAGTATCATGAGTGCCACCAATGTGCATCGTTTGGGCGCTCAGGAAGCTCCTCCCGCTATTATCTCGTCATTCCTTGGCACACAGCTCACCCGTGTGCTCGACCATTTGGAACAGAGTACCGACGAGGCGTTGGTCTCGATGGAAGGCAAGCATGGGTTGAAACTCGACATTCCACAGATACCCGAACTGCTCATCGACAACACCGACCGAAACCGCACGTCGCCGTTTGCCTTCACGGGCAATCGCTTTGAATTCCGAGCCGTGGGTTCGGAGGCCAACTGTGCGTGTGCCCTCATCGCCCTTAACTCGGCCATGGCCGAACAGCTGATGTCGTTCAAAGCGGAGGTCGATGCCTTCATGTATGAGGGATTGCCCAAGGAAAAAGCCATCGTGAGCGTACTGCGCAAGTACATCGCCATCAGCAAGCCCATACGGTTCGACGGCAATGGCTATTCTGACGAATGGCGAAAAGAAGCCTTGCGGCGAGGACTCGACTGCGAGACCTGCTGTCCGTTGATATTCGACAATTACTTGAGCGAGTCGAGCATCCGCATGTTCGAACGAACAGGTGTTTTGAGTCGTAAGGAACTGGAGGCTCGCAATGAGGTGAAATGGGATACCTACACCAAGAAAATCCAGATAGAGGCCCGCGTGTTGGGCGATATGGTCATGAACCACATCATACCTGTGGCAACCGAATACCAGAGCCGTTTGGCTCAAAACGTGAATCGTATGCAGCACATCTTCCCTGCTGAGAAGGCGAAACAACTGAATCGACAGAACTTGAAGCTCATAGAAGAAATGGCCGAGAGCACCCTCTTCATCAGTGAACGGGTAGAGCAGATGGTGGAGGCACGTCGTGTGGCTAATCGCATAGAAAACGAACGCGAGAAAGCCTTGGCATACCACGACACGGTGGCACCCATGTTTGAAGAAATCAGAGAACATGTAGATAGACTGGAACTGGTGGTTGATGACCAGATGTGGACACTGCCCAAATATCGTGAACTGCTGTTCGTGAGATAGTAAATGCCCAAATGGTAAATAGTAAATAATTAAATAGTTAAACCAGAAAAAAGTAAACGACAGATGTATTACGTACGCTATTTTGAATTGGATGCGCTGCTTGCCACTCAAGCCGAAATCGAGCCTTATCTCCAAGGATTGGGGCGACTCAACGAGAAGGAAATGAACATCGTGCATAACCGTTTGGAAAGGGAAGTAAAAAAAGGATTCACAAAAATCTTTCTCGATGACGGACACAAGAAGTACATCTTGGTTATCAACAAGAATGTCACCGACATCGAAGTGTTCCGCAGCAAGGGAAGGGAGAAAGACAATGTGGTGCGCGAGGGATGGCACAAGTTCGAGCTGACATATAAACGCACCCAAAGCGAGGGGCAAGAGAACTTCGTGTTACGTGCCAAGCTCAAGGATGTTTCCATACTTACGGCATTCGAGAAGCTTTCGAACTATCTCAACGAGAAATACAACGGAGAGATAGAGGCCGACCTGACGAACCTGAAGATGGTGGAATGACAGTGCAAGCCGAGAGCAGAGACCAAGCTTGCTTGGGCTATGCCGAGGCGTAGCCTGCCATGGGAAAGGCCAATGACAGTGCAAG
>JAUNNV010000059.1 GCA_030531335.1 Bacteroidales bacterium | reverse complement strand
GGAGAAAGAAGGCAATAGCGGATTGAGACGCACCGAAGCAGCTTCGGTCGGCAGCGACGGCTATCTGGCTTTCAAGATGCCATGGTCCGTCAATCTGAGCTACAGCTACAGCATCCGCGAGAACAAGGATCCCAAGAAGTTCAACCGAAAGTCGATGCGTTATCCGTATGCCATCACCCATTCGCTCAACATTTCCGGGAACCTGAATCTCGGCAGCCGTTGGTCGACCAATTATTCGTCCGGTTACGACTTCAACACGCAGGAAATGTCGATGACAACCGTCAACATCACCCGCGACATGCACTGTTTCGAGATGAGTTGCGGCTTGGTGTTCGGCCCCATCACTTCCTACAACTTCAGTATTCGTGCAAAGTCCAGTATGCTGACCGACGCATTGAAATGGGACCAACGAAGCAACACGGGTAGTTCCGTGACTTGGTATTAGAAGCAAACGGCATCGTGCCTTTGCATGGTAACACATAAATACACGACATGAACAGCGACTTGAACAGACTATTAAGTCAGCGCATATTGATACTCGACGGAGCCATGGGCACCATGCTCCAGTTGCACGGTTTGCAAGGGAACAGTGAGGCACACAACCTCACCCACCCACAGATTGTGGCCAAAATCCATCAGGAATACATCGACGCCGGAGCAGACATCATCACGACCAACACTTTCAGCCTCGATTACGACATGGCGTTGGCCGGTGCATCGCTGGCGCGTCGGGTGGCCGACGGATGTGGCCGACAAGTGTTTGTGGCCGGTAGTGTCGGCCCCACCTCCCACTCTCTCTCCATCGCCACCGATGCCGACCATGTGGATTTCCGAGAAGTGGATTTCGACACGCTTTCGAACTCGTATGCCCGGCATATCCGTGGACTCATCGAAGGAGGTGTCGATGTCGTTCTGCTTGAGACCTGTTTCGACGCCCTCAATGTCAAGGCCGCCATCCATGCCATGCAACAGCTTCACTGCACATTGCCCGTCATGATTTCGGCAACCTGCGACGCGTCTGGACACGTGCTTACGGGCCAGTCGGTCGAGGCATTCTACACGGCAGTCGCCCATTGTTCCCCCATCTCGTTCGGCCTCAACTGTTCCACAGGAGCGGCCGACATGCACCCTACCATCCGAGAAATAGCCCATTTCGCACGGTGTGCCGTCAGTTGCCATCCCAATGCAGGCTTACCCGACGAGATGGGACGCTACAGCCACACACCCCAGGTCGTAGCCGCCCAGATAGGGGCAATGGCACGCGAGGGTTTGCTCAACATCGTGGGAGGCTGTTGCGGAACCACCCCCCAGCACATCAAGGCCATAGCCGAGGCAGTACGCACTGTGTCGCCACGACCACTGACATGGCCTGCCGACACGACATTGCAGGTTTCCGGCTTGAGTAATTGGAAACTCGACAGATTCACAAACATTGGCGAACGCACCAACGTGGCGGGAAGCCGAAAGTTCGCCCGCCTCATAGCCTCGCACAACTACGAGGAAGCCCTGTTGGTGGCATCGAGACAAATTGCGGATGGCGCCAACATCATCGACATAAATATGGACGATGCCATGCTCGACAGCCAGCTACAGATGCAGACCTTCGTGCGTCATGCCATGAGCGACCCCAAGGTGGGCAATGCAGCCCTGATGATCGACTCGTCCGATTTCCCCACCGTATTGGCCGGTCTGAAAAACGCCCAAGGCAAATGTATTGTCAATTCCATAAGTCTGAAGGAGGGTGAAGACGAGTTTGTCCGCAAGGCCTTGACTGTGTATTCGCTGGGGGCCGCAATGGTGGTAATGGCATTCGATGAGAAAGGCCAAGCCACCGACTACGAACACAAGATCCAGATTTGCAATCGGGCATACCAGCTACTCACCCAAGCAGGAATCCCCCCCAGTCATATCATTTTCGATGTGAACGTACTTGCTGTCGCCACAGGCACTGGCACCGACACACGCTACGCCCTCGACTTCATAGAGGCTGTTCGATGGATCAAGCAGCACCTGCCACAGGCCAAGACTTCGGGAGGCATTTCCAATCTCTCGTTTGCCTTTCGAGGCAATGACACCGTGCGACAAGCCATGCACGCCGTGTTCCTTTATCATGCCATCCATGCAGGCCTCGACATGGCCATTGTCAATCCCTCCATGCTGCAAATCTACGACAATGTGGAGCCACAGCTACGCAAAGCCATCGAAGATGTTGTTTTCGCCCGAAGCAACGATGCCACCAATCGACTTGCCGACTTGGCCACCCGGTTGTCGTCGGCCAATCCGATAGCCAAACCTGCCGAATCGCAATGTAGGATTGGTTTGAGCGAAATGATAGTGCAAGGGTTGACCGACCAACTCGCCGAACAGGTAATCGGACAGTTGCAAGCATTGGGCAGTGCCAAGGCCGTCATCGACGGTCCCCTGATGAAGGGAATGGAACAGGTAGGGCAGTTGTTCGAACAAGGCAAGATGTTCCTGCCGCAGGTTGTCAAGTCGGCTCGTGCCATGAAAATGGCATTCGACATCCTACAACCCCACATTGCGACGACTCAAGACCATCTGGATTCGCTTCGCCACAAAGCCATTATCGCCACGGTAAAAGGCGACATCCACGACATTGGCAAGAACATCACCGCATCGGTGCTCTCGTGCAATGGGTTCCAGGTCATCGACCTTGGAGTGATGGTCGATAACGAGACCATCGTGCGTGAGGCCATACGCCACAAAGCCGATGTGGTGTTTGTGAGCGGACTCATTACCCCTTCGCTGCAACACATGGAGGAACTGTGTAAGCTGCTTGCTGAAAAAACGCTTGAAATTCCGCTTTTCGTAGGAGGCGCGGCCACCTCCGCACTCCATACTGCGGTGAAAATGTCGCCACACTATTCCCATGTATTCTATGGATCCGATGCATCCACATCTGCCGTATTGGCCAAGAAGTGCATGACCGACAGAGTCCAATTCGAGCAAACGGAACACGACAAGCAGGAACGCATCCGATTGCAATACGCACAACACCGTCATCGACCCACCATCCTCCCTACCCCAGCGGCCGACGATTTTCTCCAGTTCAGTCAGTTGGGGCAGCAAGACATCCCCGTGTGCGAGGTTCCAGCCACCCAAGTGGCCGAACACATCGACTGGCACACGTTCCTCGGCATTTGGGGCATCAAGGCCATCGTCTGGGAGAACCCTGAAGTGCAAGACATCCTAAGCATGGCACGCGACCGTTTGCAGCATCTTCAGGTCTGCATCCGCGTGGCGTTGCATTTCATTCCCACACGCGATTTCCAAGGGAAAATGCCCGTCAGGTGTTTCCTGCGTCCCGATTCCCCATTGGGTTTGTTTGCCGTGTCGGTAAGCCACGACGAAACGTGTTCGTGTCCGGCCTGTGCCGACCTTATGGAACAGACACTATGTCTTTGTCTGGCCGACGCAGCGGCGGCATGGATGGAGAGTCGCCTGAAAGTGCCGGCCGGCTACCGTTGCATCCGTCCGGCAATAGGCTATCCCTCGTGTCCCGACCATCGGCTCAAGGCCGAGGTAATGCGCCTCATACCGCACAGCCAGCAACTGGGCATCAGCTTCACCGAGTCGTATGCCATGTTGCCGGCGGCCAGTGTGTGCGGTTTCGTCATCATGAACAAAACAGCAAAATATCTATGAACATCAGTGAAATCATCGGCAAAAGCACCCATCCGTTTCCATCCATCGAGATAGTACCACCCTTGAAGGGCATCAGCAAGGACGAACTACTCTCGTCGATCGAGCCCATGTTGGAGTATGCACCCAAATACATCAATGTGACCTGTCATCGCAGCGAGTTCGAGTTTGTACCCAATGCCGACGGTTCGTTCGCCAAGCGCATGGTGCGCAGCCGTGTCAACGAAGTGGCGGTGGCCGCCGCCATCATGTCGCGCTATCAAGTGGAAGTAGTTCCACACATCATCTGTGCCGGTGTAGGCAAAGACCAAATCCAAACCACCCTTGACGACTTGAATTTCCTCGGCATCCACAATGTCATGGCCCTGCGTGGCGACTGTCTAAGCAGCGAGAAACGCTTTACCCCCAATCCACATGGCTATGCCCATGCCGACGAATTGGTGCGAGGCATCCGCGACTATCGCAAGGAGGATGGCGAAGTGTTTTGCATCGGAGTGGGTGGCTATCCTGAGAAGCATTTCGAATCACCCAACATCGAGACCGACATCATGTATTTGAAGCAAAAAGTAGATGCAGGAGCCAATTACATCATCACCCAGATGTTTTTCGACAACGAGCGATTCTATGCTTTCGAACGGCTCTGTCGGCAAGCGGGCATCACGGTGCCCATCATTCCAGGTCTGAAACCCCTTTCCACACAACGCCAGACAACCCTTTTGCCCGAAGCCTTCTCGCTCGACATTCCATTCGAACTGTCATCGGCCGTCATGCAAGCAAAATCACCCGCCGAGATTTACCAGATTGGCCAAGACTGGTGTACGAAGCAATGTCGCGACTTGCTGCAACATGGGGTCAAGGCCATTCACTTCTACACCATGGGGCAGGCACGCAACGTGTGCGAGATACTACGCAATTGTTTCTAAAAACATCATACATCGTCCAAATTCAAAATTCTTAATTCTTAAATCATAATTCACATGAAACGACTTGAATCATTAGATGTTCTTCGCGGTTTCGACATGTTCATGTTGACCGCCTTCGGAGCAGTATGCACTACATTCATCAAGGCGGGCGACTTCTCGTGGGGCGATGCTGCGCTCCGTCAGTTTGGTCACGTCTCGTGGGAGGGATTCGCCGCATGGGACCTCATCATGCCCCTGTTCATGTTCTGCTCCGGCGTGGCCATACCCTTTGCCATGACCAAATATCGTGAGCAGGGACAAAGCAAAGCACGCATTTATTGGCGCATCGTGAAGCGTGTGCTGGTGTTGTGGATTTTCGGCATGATATGCCAAGGCCGCCTGCTGGAACTCAACCCACAGACTCTTGTCTATTACAGCAACACCCTGCAAACCATTGCCGTGGGATATGCCGTGTCGGCCATCTTCTTTCTCCACACCAAGCCCTGCACACAAATTGTCAGTGCCATTGCCCTGCTCGTAAGCTATTGGGCTCTCATGATGTACGTAAGCGTCGATGGCTTTGGAGGAGGTAGCTTCACACCCGAAGGAAATCTTTGTGAATGGGTCGATCGATCCGTATTGGGAAGCCATTGCGACCATGTCACCATCGATAAGGCCACAGGAATGGTCGGCTTTCGCGAGCGTTACAACTACACATGGGTACTCAGCAGCATGAACTTCATTGTCACTGTCATGACGGGAATGTTTGCCGGTGAAATCATGAAGTCGGCATGGACCAACAAGCGCAAGCTCCTCACCATGCTCGCACTCGGCATCGGTATGACAATTCTCGGATGGATATGGGACCTTCAGATGCCCGTCATCAAGCACATCTGGACCAGTTCCATGACACTTGTCGCAAGTGGATATTGCTTCATGCTGATGACGCTTTTCTATTGGCTGGTCGATGTGCGGCAGATAAAAGGATGGGGCGTGCTCAAGGTGTTCGGCATGAACGCCATATTCGCCTACATGCTTGTGCAACTGTTCAAGATGAGCATCTTCACCACGCGCCTGTTGTTTGGCCTTGAGCAATATCTGGGCACTCCTTGGTACGAATTCCTCATTGCCGTAGCCAACGCCATACTGCTGTGGGCCATCCTTCGCTACCTCTACAAGCACAAGATTTTCCTGCGTGTGTGAGGGTGTTGACAATTAAAGACAAAAGCCGAAACAACGTAATTGAGGTATAAAAAACAAAACCGAAAGGCTGGGCACACACAGGGGGACTACTATGGATTCCGACTGCGAATATAGACATTCAAATTAAGAAGCTGTTTTGGTTACCCCCATTTGCATTGACTGCATCGTCAAGTTCCGAAGAGATCTCTAAAAATAACAATAACACGGCATAAAATCCGTTAATCTATTGAGGTATCCTCAATAGGTTCCTCCCTTTCGGGGAGGGCGGAGGGAGAGGCCTACGCCCAATGCTCATCATGGCGAAAAACTGATTGAGCGAATAGGGCTTCGTGACGAATAGTTTTCGTTTACGTTTTCGCACGAAGTTACCTTTGCCAGCGGGCAAGAAAGAACATATTGAAAAAGGCGTAAAAGTCGCTTAGAGTTCATAGACAAAGACAAGAATAAAATTGCCATTCGCAATAGACATACAGGAAGATGAGATACTTGGTTGGGGGCATGAAATCCTTGACAATCTCCTTGCCGACCGCACCATGGGCGAGAACATCATTTGGGCAACCGATGATTATGCCAGCCGTGGTGAGGGGTATCAGTCTTTCGATTCCATACAAGTTGCAGCCATTACGGGTGAGAATAATCACATCATCCAGCCGCGAATACGCAAACCGTTAGAAGAACAGAGAAAACGAATTGATGAAAAGGCAGAGGTGTTCACTCCTGCTTGGATTTGCAACGCACAGAACAACCTCATCGACAAGGCATGGTTCCAAACAGATCAAGACGTTTTCAACCGCGAGACACATGAAGATGGAATCCATGGATGGAAAATGACTGACGTTCTCCCCGAGTATCCCAAAGGGAAGAACTGGAAGAAGTACGTCTCTGATCCTCGTCTTGAGATGGCGTGTGGAGAGGCACCTTACCTCTGTAGTCGTTACGATGCAACCACGGGCGAACTGATAGAGATAGGCAGAAGAATTGGTCTCCTTGACCGCAAACTGCAACTCGTAAACAGAAACACGCCAGACATTACACCTGAACACAATGCCAAACAGCGTAAGAATCTGCATAAGATATGGCGTCGTGCTGCATACAAGGCACTCCAATCCACCTATGCTTTCGAATATCAGGGTGACAATCTGCTGCTTGCTCGCGAATCTGTTCTTGCCACCTTCATAGAGTTTTATCAAGCCAAATGGAATACCGACAAACTCCCCGACAAGGAGTGTCTGAAGAAAGCGGCAGAGATTATCTCCTGGAACCTATGGCAGATGGATGGACTCAAACAAGGTATCCCCGGCTACACTCCATCGGAAGACTTGCAAGGCAATCTGTTTGATGAAACTCCACCACGCGAGAAATATTGTCGCATCAAGGAGTGGACAAGCATCGAGCCCTTAAAGGGAGAAGAAGTTGTCTTCAAAACAATGTTACACGAACGTCTTAAAAAGAAATAACGTCTATGCCACTTTCAATACAGACAACCACATACTGCATCATTTACGTCTATCAGCGCAAAGAGATAACTGATGCGCTGAAGATAGGCAAAGCAAGTATTGTCGCTCCATCCACAGAAGGTCTTGAACCAAATTGTAAAGAGTTGAATGAAGCAGCTATAGAGTGTATCAAAAAGCAGACACAGAGGGCAGCAGTAGATTTTGATCTTCTATACACCGAACTTGGATGGTATCAAAACAAGAAAGGACAGGGACAAAGTTTCGATGACAACTTTGTACATGAAGTTCTCCGCAACAATGGTTATGAGCAAAAGCTATTCGATTACGAAATTATTCATCCTCAGGATTGGTACAAGGTTGACCTCGAAACCGTGAAGAAAACTATTGCTGCCATCAAGTCAGAGGATTACGACCTGCACAAGGATGACAACAATAGCAAGGAGGCTATTGATTTCCGCAAAGAGCAGACGGAAGCAATAGACAGCACAATAGTGCATTTTAAGAAGGGTCAGAAGATGCTCTGGAATGCCAAGATGCGTTTTGGCAAAACCCTCTGTGCCCTCGACCTCATACGCCGACAGAATTACAAGCGCACCCTTATCCTCACCCACAAGCCAGCTGTACGAAGCGGATGGTTTGAGGATTACCACAAGATTGATTTCCAGAACTTCCTCTATGGTTCCAAAGAAGGTTCGGTGACCAATCTTTGCAACACCTGGGGTGTAACAGAAAACGGAAAAGAGGAGCGCATCTATGATACCAAGGGTAAGGACTTCGCTACGCTTGAAAAGGAGTTCAGCGAACACGACACACACTTCATTTACTTTGCCTCCATGCAGGATTTGCGTGGTTCCAAAAACGTGTCTGAAAAAGGCATTGACAAGAACGATGAAGTGTTCAACACGGATTGGGACCTTATCATCCTTGACGAAGCGCATGATGGTACTGAGACACCCCTCGGCCAGAATGTTATCAACGGACTTTGTGACAAACGTACGCCAAAACTCCTTTATCTTTCAGGAACTCCATTCAACATCCTCTACCATTTCTCTGATGACAATGACGAAATCTTCACATGGGATTACGTCATGGAGCAGGAGGCAAAAGAGAAGTGGGACGAGGAGCATCCCGGTGAGAAAAACCCATACGAAGGACTTGCCAGACTCAACATCTGCACCTACAACCTTGGGGAAGTATTCCCACGCAACGGCTACATCCGTTCCGAAGATGACTACTTCAACTTTGCAGAGTTCTTCCGTGTGTGGAAGGGCGACGAGAAAGCTGATGGTGCTCATATGCCATCGGAGGATTCAAAGGGAAAATTCGTACATGAGGATGACGTAACAGCATTCCTCTCCCTGCTTTGCGACCCGACCTCAGATAGTAAATATCCATTTACCACCGAGGAATTCTGCAATGGCTTGAACCATACGCTTTGGATGCTCCCGGGCGTTGATGCAGCCAAGGCACTTGCCGACCTGATAAACAGTCATCCTCTCCACACTTCACTTGGCTTTACCGTTATCAATGTGGCTGGCGAAGGAAGCAAGATTGAGGGACTTGACGAAGATGATGCCAAGAAGATTGAGAAACTTGGCAACGACATGCTGGCAAAGGTAAAGGCCGTCATCAAGGAGCAGCCACGCACCATTACCCTTTCATGTGGCAGATTGACAACAGGTGTCTCTGTGCCCGAATGGACAGGCGTGTTCATGCTTCGCGGTGGTGCTGACGTGGATGCCGGCAACTACATGCAGACGATTTTCCGTGGACAGACACCTTACAAGAATGGAGCCATCAAATCCAACTGCTATGCATTCGATTTCTCTCCCGACCGCACCCTGACCGTTGTCTATGACTACGTGAAAAAGCAGCCATCGAAGCGAAGCGGTAAGTCGAAGGGCGAACGTGTGGCTTCGCTGCTACGTTTCTGTCCTGTCATCGCCATGGAGGGCGGTAACGAGGATGCTTTGGATGCACGCGACCTGATGGATAGAGTGCATGAGGCATACAAACTTCACTACAAGCGTCATGGACTTAAGGGCAGTAAATACACCAAAAACTGGAACCTCAAAGGCATCGAGCTTTTCGAGCAAATAGGCAAACTCTTCAATAAGGAGAAGGTGGGTGTGACAGGTGATGGCAAGATTGACTTGAGCCAAAGCGGACTTACTGGTGAGAAGGGTGGCAAGAAAGGCAAAGAACGTAAGAAACCACCTGTACCGCCAAAGCCAAAGACTCCAAAGTCAACCGATGACCGCAAGACAAGAGCACAGAACGTTGCCGACCAGATTCTCACTCGTCTGCCATTGTTGCTATTCGGTGCAGTTACCGATGCTTCTCATCTGTCGTTCGAGCAGTTGCTGGACGACAATGTCATCGACCTTGAGTCGTGGAGTATCTTCATGCCCGAAGGTTTCACCAAGCCGATATTTGCACAGGCGGCAGAATACCTTGAGGAAGAAGGCATCATCGTCATTGCCGACTCCATCATCAAGGATGCTCAGGCAGCCGACCTCTTGCCCGTAGGACAACGTGTAAGGGAGATTGCCACCATGCTCAAGGTGTTCCATTTCCCCGATCATGAAACCATCCTGACTCCGTGGCGTGTGGTCAACATGCACATGGGCGACACGCTTGGCGGCTTCAATTTCTACGACGAGACCTATCGCAACTCCATTGCCGTACCACGTTGGATTGAGGCACCAGATGGCGTTACAGAGAAAGTATTCAAGGAGCCAGCCACACAGATTCTCGAAATCAACTCCAAATCGGGTGTCTATCCGCTCTATCTGGCATACACTCTTTGGCGAGTGAAATGCGAAGAAAGGCGTCCTGCTACAGATGAAGCAAAACTTGCTTTGTGGGATGAAGTTCTTGCCAATCATGTGTTCGTGCTCTGCCAGACACTCATGGCGCAGAAGATTACGGAGCGAGTATTACGAGGTTATCGAGAATTTGTTGTGACTCATTGTACGGTTTACCCAAAGCTCGTTGAGATATTTCGGGCACCTGACAATGCCAAGAACTGCAAGAAGAAAAAACGCCTTACAAAAGAATTGAAGAAAACAAGTTACTGGAACATAAATAACGGTAAGAAACAAATGAAATTCAGCGCAGTAGTTAGTAATCCGCCATATCAAGTAACCCAAGAATCAACAAGTGATGATCCATTGTATCATCAGTTCATGGATGTAGCGTTTGAAATATCTGATTATTCAACATTTATTACACCTGGAAGATTCCTTTTCAATGCGGGTAAGACCCCTGCTGCATGGAATCATAAAGTCTTGAATGATGAACATTTCAAGGTTGTATGGTATAAATCTGTTAAAGAACCAGTATTTGATGGGGTTGTAATAAAAGGTGGTGTAGCTGTGACGGTTTATGATAAATCAAAAGACTTTGGAAAGATTGTCACATACACAACCTCAGAACAACTTAACGAAGTATTGCACCTTGTTATTGGACATGAAGGATTCGAATCAATCGATTCCATTATTTACTTACAGAATAAATTTGACTTGGAATCTTTGTATGCGGATAGAAACGATTATCGCGGAATTATTGGTAGTAATGGTAAAGAAAAGCGACTTACAACCTCAATTTTTTCACAATTAGACATCTTCTCTCCATCACCAATCAATAAGGACGATATTTGTATATTGGGATTGATTGATAACGTTCGCCACGAGAGATACATCCCCAATAAGTATTTAGAAGAGCATGTCAATACAGATAAGTATAAAGTAGTTCTCCCCAAAAGTAATGGAAAAGGAGAATTAGGAGAACCTTTATCTGAAATTGTTGTACTTGGTAAGCAACATGGATTTACACAATCATTTATTAGCTTTGGAGCATATGAAGAGGTTTCGCACGCTGAAGCTCTTAGAAAGTATTTGATGACCAAGTTCGTCCGCATCTTGTTAGGCGTATTAAAAGTCACTCAAGATAACAGCAAAGATGTTTGGAAACACGTTCCCCTCCAAGACTTCACCTCTGCCTCCGACATTGACTATACACAATCAATCGAGAACATTGATCAGCAGTTGTATGAAAAATACGGCTTGCAAGAATACATCGAGTTCATTGAGAACACCGTAAGACCTATGGAGTAGTTGGATTGTGTATGTCACAAAAAAATAAGAAGAAATATATCGAAAAAGCTCAGTACTCAATTGGTGTCCTACTTCTCCAATGGGTTGGCGAAGAAGGTGAGGATAGAGAAGCATTTGGTGAGCGGATAAACGAAAAGGATGATTATCAGTCAATAATAGAAACAGATATGAACGAAATACAATTTATATTCTATAGCCTACCTGACGAAGAAGGGAAGATTCAGGTCGTCATCAAAGATGAGACAATCTGGGCAACGCAGAAGGCTATGGCACAATTGTTTGGATGTACGACTGACAACATAGGTCTTCACCTGAAGAACATCTTCAAGGAAGGCGAATTGGACAAGGATTCAGTTACCGAGAAAATCTCGGCTACTGCTTCTGATGGAAAGAATTACATGACTCAGTTCTATGAGTTGGACGCCATCATTGCCGTGGGTTATCGTGTGTCAAGCCTCAAAGCTACTCGTTTCCGCCAATGGGCAACGAAAGTGTTGCATGAATACATCCAGAAGGGGTTTGCTATGGATGACGAACGATTGAAGCAGGCAAAGACAGCTTTCGGAAAGGATTACTTCCGGGAGTTGTTGGAACGCATTCGTAGCATTCGTGCAAGTGAGCGCAGAATCTGGCAACAGATAACGGACATCTATGCTGAGTGCTCGTTTGATTATGACCGCAATTCGCCCACGACTCATGAGTTCTTCCAGATGGTACAAAATCGTTTTCACTATGCCATCACCGGTCAGACGGCTCCCGAAATCATCTACACCCATGCCGACCACAACAAGGAGCACATGGGACTACAGACGTGGAAGAACTCTCCCGAAGGACGTATCTTGCTCTCTGACACTAAAGTGGCGAAGAACTATTTGCCAGAGAAAGAAATCCGTCAGTTGGAGCGAGCTGTTACCGGCTATTTCGACTACATCGAAGACCTCATTGAACGTGAGAACACCTTCTCAATGGAACAGTTTGCGGCCAGCGTAAATGAGTTCCTTACCTTCCGCAGGTATGCACTCTTGCCAGACAAAGGTAGAATCTCTCGTGAGGACGCCGATCGTAAGGCAGAGGAGGAATACCGTCTGTTTAATCCTACGCAACAGATTGACTCCGATTTCGACAAGCACATCAGAGGATTATTTGATTAGTAAGCAATAACTCGAAGTCCGTATTCGCCAAGAGCAGACAGTGAATACGGACTTACAATATGATAATGTATTTCCTGACTTCATCACTTTTCTGTGCCATCACATAGCACAGAATGAAAATCAA
>JAUNNV010000058.1:9319-12636 GCA_030531335.1 Bacteroidales bacterium | reverse complement strand
GTTAATTTTGAATTTTGAAAGATGAATGATGAATGGCGTGGAATAACCCAAATTCGCGAAGCGGATAATCATCATTCAAAATTCATAATTCATGTTGGGGGGCGTGACTTAATGTAATTTTAGCGTCGCACGCTCGCATTTGCTGCTACAAACGCAACAAAAGCCTAACGCAACAAAAGCTTGACAATGCTAATTAATAGAACACCTCTTATATGTTATATGGCTTGTCCTTCGGGCCAATTTACCAGGTATAATGTTTGGGTGGCACGTGTGAAAGCGGTGTAGAGCCAACGGAAATAATCGGGGGTGAGCATGTCGTCGGTCATGTAGCCTTGATCGATGAATACATTTTCCCATTGTCCGCCTTGTGCCTTGTGACAGGTTACGGCGTATCCATATTTCACTTGTAGTGCATTATAGTATGGGTCTGTCTTGAGTTTCTTCATCTGTTCGCGCCGAGTGGTAATGTCGGCATAGTCGGCGAGTATGCGCTCAAAGAGAGCCTGACTCATGGATGTGGTCAGGGCAGGCGCATCGCTCTGAAGCGTATCGAGCAATAAGGTTGTTTCCAACTCGCAGTCGTTGTAGTCGGGAAATCGCAGGGTGACATCGGCAAAATGGAAACCATAGAGCTCTCGTTCGTGGCGTACTCGCTGCACAAGTGCCACATCGCCATTGGCTATGAATTCAATGTCGTTGTGGTTCTTGGCCCAGAAATAATTGTTCTTGGCAACCATAAGCATGTCACCCGACTCGAGCAATTCCTCGCGATAAAGAATGCGGCTACGAATGCCATTGTTGTAGAGCAATGTCCTCTTATTCGACCGACAAATCACAATGCTATTATCGATACCATCCTTATCGTAGCAGGAGGAAATGCTTTCGATGAGTTCTGTGCCATGGACTACCCGGATGTCGGCAAACCCGGTGACATGGATGATGGGAAACCCACTGTCGGGACCGTGCGACACGTATTGACGGAGCCGGGTGGCATTCCAAAGGATGCCCGACTGTCGTTTCTGGCGTACCACCTCGGAGAGGGTGGTCTCGTCTGTTTCCAAGCCATAGCCGCGCAAGGCGTTTGCATCGAGTGCCGGACTTTGTCGCTCACCAATGGGTGGCAGCTGGGCATCATCGCCCACCATTATGAGCTGACAACGTTGACCTCCATAGACAAAGTGTACGAGGTCGTCGAGCAAGCAACCACTGCCGAAGGGCGTACGCGAAAGCCCCTCGTTGGCTATCATCGAAGCTTCATCGACGATGAAAAGCGTGTCGTGGTGGAGATTGTCGTTAAGCCGGAAATTATCAATGTCGTTTGAGAACGTCTTTTGGCGATATATTTTTTTGTGGATGGTGTAGGTTGGATGGTTGGCGTAATGACTGAACACCTTGGCTGCCCTGCCGGTTGGAGCCAACAAAAGGCATTTATGGTTGACTTGTTGTAGAGTGGTCACGAAGGCACCGATGATAGAGGTCTTTCCCGTGCCGGCATACCCCCGTAATATGAACGTTCGGTCGGCCGAAGAAGAGAACAGGAAATCCGTGAGCTTTCGGATGGCTTGCTCTTGCTCAAAAGTGGGAGAAAAATGGAAATTTTGCTTGAATAGCTGCGTAAAATAATCCTTTATCATGTTTTTTTTTGAAAAAAAAACCTAATCTTTATGTTATTCGATTAAATTATTATATTTTTGCGAGGCGAATATAAATAAAAAAAACAAATAATTATCATGAAATCGTTATTTAACTGTATTTTGGTCGTTTGCATCATAGGTTTGGTCTATGTGTGCTACGGTAGTATCGTGGGGCCTATCAATTTTGAAAAAGAACAGGATTTGCGTGAAAAGGCAATTATTGCCCGCCTGATTGACATTCGCAAGGCTCAAGTTGAATTCCGTAACCTCAATGGGGCTTATACGGCAAGTTTTGACACCTTGATTGACTTCGTGAAGAATGGCAAATTGCCTTTTGTGAAAAAGGAAGGTTCGCTGACCGATGCCCAACTTGAGAATGGCATGACCGAGAAAAAGGCTATCAAGATGATTGAAAAGGCCAAGAAAACAGGCAATTGGAGTGAAGTGAAAAAGAATGGTCTGGAGAATTTCAGCCGTGACACGATGTGGGTGTCTGTGGCCGACACTATTTTCCAGAAGGGTTTCAATGCCGACTCCCTGCGTTATGTCCCATTCGGAGGCAGCACTCAGTTTGAACTGGCAACCCGTAACGACACGACCAAGTCGGGTGCTCCGCTTCGTTTGTTCCAAGCCCAGACTCCTTACGAAACCTATCTTGGCGACCTCAACCACCAGTTGTTGGTGAACCTGAAAGACCTGAGAACCAAGTTAGGTAAATACTGTGGCCTGCGCGTCGGCGACATTGAACAACCAAACAACAATGCGGGCAATTGGGAATAATGCTCAGCTGAGCAAAGACATATTATCCATTCACTTCAATGTGGATGGATTTTCTTTTTCTACAGACACGGTCAACAGATTTGATGTTGACCCTGCATATCCGTTACCCGTGAACATTGAACGGATGTTGGAAACTTTCCCTGAACTCAAGAAGAAAACATACAAAAACACCAACATCATTGTCGATACACCTCATTTTACGCTTGTGCCCTTCGAACTCTATGAGGACGAGCAGATAGACACCCTTTTCAAGTTCAATTTCCCCAGCGTCGGCAATGAGGAAGCACTGTGTAACATCCTGGATTGGACAAACGTAGCCCTGATTTTTGGAGTGAACAAAGAGTTGTTGTCATTACTAAACCGACATTTTCCCGATGCACGCATTCTATCGTCCCTGAGTCTGATGACGGAATGGTTCATACGCGAAAGCAACAGAACCAGTTCGACCAAATTGAGCGTGCTGATGCACGGCGATGTCATCGACGTGATTGTGTGTTCAAAAGGGAAATTGATGTTTGTGAACTGCTTCGAATGTACCAACAACAACGATCGGTGCTATTATATATTGCATGTATGGCAATCGTTGCAACTGGATGCCGAAAAAGACACCTTGGAACTCTATACCGATTTTGCCACTGATCCCCTGCCGACCCAACAACTACAGCGGTTTGTGAGGCAGGTGAATGTGATAGCGGAAATGAGTGGAATGACGTGCCCTCTCAAATACTTGTACCTATGCGAATAATCAGCGGCATTTATAAACATCGGCGATTCGAAGTGCCTCGCACATTCAAAGCACGCCCGACCACCGACTTTGCCAAGGAAAACCTGTTTAACGTTCTCAACAACTATCTGGACTTTGACAAGGGGCCTGTGGCTCTTGACTTGTTTTCCGGTACGGGA
>JAUNNV010000058.1:0-9309 GCA_030531335.1 Bacteroidales bacterium | reverse complement strand
GGCATTTCTGCATTAGACCTTTTTGCAGGAACAGGAAGCATCAGTATTGAACTGCTTTCACGAGGATGCCGGCGAGTAATCAGCGTGGAAAAGGACCCACAACATTGGACATTCATCCAGAAAGTGCTGGCCGAGCTCAAAACCAACCAATGCCTGCCGGTGAAGGGTGACGTGTTTCGCTATGTAAGCCGTTGCAGGGAACAATTCGACTTCATCTTTGCCGATCCGCCATACGCCCTGCAGGAACTGGCACAACTCCCCGACTTGGTGTTGCAGCACAAGCTGTTGAAAGAAGACGGACTGTTTGTGCTGGAACATGGGAAGGACTATGAATTCAGTGCTCATCCCCACTTCTTAGAGCAACGCACGTATGGCAGCGTGAATTTTTCGTTTTTTTGTTCCGTAAACTCGGTCGAATGTCTGAAAGTTGGCTATAGCTTATATCCATGAGTCTAAGTTCCGCGTCCAACACATCCTCAAGTAGATGAGACGGAAAACTTAGAAGCTGTGTTGACTACAACAAGGAAGCATCGGGAAGGATGGTCAGCACCCTCTCGCCATCGGGCGTATATTCGGGCGAAGAGGACCCCAACAAGTCGGCTACCAAGTGCGACATTTCCTGCTGCGAAAGCACCTGCCCATGTACGATAGCCGCCGCCCGCGCCAACGAAAGAGCCAACGACTCGTGCAGACCATCCTTCGCACAACCATTAGTCTCGACGGCTGCCGACACTATGTCGTGCACCAACCTCACTGGATTGAGGCCATCGATGCCAGCAGGTATGCCATTGATAGAGTAGCTTCCACCGCCCAAATTGGACAAGTCGAAGCCAAGGAAGCCCAAATCGTCCATCACATCGGGCATGACGGCACATTCGGAAGCCGACAGCTGTACCACCTCCGGAAAAAGAATGCCTTGCGAGACAGTCTTGCGAGCGGCCATCTGCGCCAGATACCTGTCGTAAAGCACACGGATGTGAGCCTTATGTTGGTCGATCAGCATTAGACCCGATCTGACGGAAGTGATGATGAGGCGACCCTTGTACTGGAGGAACTCGTTAGGAGCCGCCAACTCGTCAGGAACGGCAAACATCGGCTCAGGTTTGGAATCAGGCACATCCTCCGATGACCGTTCCAAGCCAGCATATACGCTATCCCATCCAACGACATCTTTCTTGGCTGTAGCCTGCGGATGAAAGGGGTTGTAGGACGGATTGTAATCAACCTTAGGCATGGAAAAGCCCATGCGGTTCGGACTGTCGAAGATAGGAATTTCAGGCTTTCCCTCCGTATCGAAATCGATGGAAGGTACCTCGTTGAAGCGTCCCAAAGCCTCCTTGATGGCAGCCTCTAAAATTTGCCAAATAGCCTGTTCGTTCTCAAACTTGATTTCAGTCTTCGTAGGATGGATGTTCACGTCGATGGTGGCAGGATCGACCTGGAAAGCGATGAAATACGAAATCTGTTCGCCCTCGGGCACAAGCCGATTGAACGACTCCATCACCGCCTTGTGGAAATAAGGATGGCGCATGAAACGACCGTTGACAAAGAAGAATTGTCGTGCTCCTTTCTTGCGCGACGACTCTGGGACACCAACATATCCCGACACATGCACCAAGGAGGTGTTGGCCTCGATGGGGAGCAGTTCCTCGTTGAGTTTTTTCCCAAAAACCGCCAAGATACGCTGCTTCAGTCCAGCGGCCGGCAGATTCATCAATTCCAACCCATTGTGCTTGATAGAGAACGACACAGCAGGATTGACCAACACGATGCGCTCGAACTCTGTGAGCATGTTGTTGAGCTCAGTAGCATTCGACTTCAGGAATTTCCTACGGGCAGGGATGTTGTAAAAAAGATTCTTGACGCAGAAATTGGAACCCTTGGGACAAGACACCGACTCCTGGCTTTCGAACCGGGAGCCATTGATGCGGATGCAGGTACCCAACTCGTCGGACTCCATGCGAGTACGCAACTCAACCTGCGCCACTGCCGCGATAGATGCCAACGCCTCCCCCCGGAAACCCATGGTGCGGAGCGAGAACAAATCGTCGGCCTTTCGAATCTTGGAAGTGGCATGACGCTCGAACGCCAATCGGGCATCCATCTCCGACATGCCCTTGCCATTGTCGATGACCTGCACCAAGGCCTTCCCAGCCTCGACAACCACCACATCGATGCGGGTGGCACCCGCATCGATGGAGTTCTCAACCAACTCCTTTATCAAGGAAGCAGGTCGCTGTATGACCTCACCAGCAGCAATCTGATTGGCCACCGAATCGGGCAATACCTGAATCACATCGCTCATTGTCGCCGCTTATCAGAAATGGAAATTGCCAGTCATCAGATAATGGAGGATGAGCAACAGTGCCACGATGAGAAACAGCATGACCCCCAAGCTCAATCGCTGTCCACGTTCCTTACGACGCTTTAGGTGAGTAGTGCCTTCGACAAAAGAGCCACGAATACTCTCAGGGTTGAAAGGCTTCGCCCCTTCCATGCCCAGTTCGCGCTTGGCACGTTCCTCAATCTTATCCAACCGTGCCTGTCGCTCGTCGTAGTAAATATACTGATGATGAAAGCCCCGAGGCTTGCGAGGCTTGAACATAGAACCTATACCCATAACACTATTTCTTTATTTCAGTGGATGTTCCGAACAAATCTTGATTGGGCAGCACCACCCCACCACGAGTCGATTTTTTCAGCTGTAGGTTGGCACTCTTCGTCTGCCACACGAACACATCGTCCTTGTTTTTGGGACGGATATCCTCCAGCCAAGCGAAAGTATCGAGGAAACGTTCCTTGGTGGGAATGTCGAACAATGGATACATAATGCCTTCAGCAGCAGGCTTCATGACCATACGCTCCATCTTACGGTTAACCACATAGACATTCAATTCGCTGGTGGTTGATACATTCATGAGCAACACGGTACTGTCCTTCTCCATCGGGAAATACACAAGCTTTACAGAACCGATGGCATCGACCCGATACAATTCACCCGCTTGGAAATATGCATTGATGTCCTTTCCCTTGACCTGATTGTACATGGTAGAATCGACATGTTCGACCGACAGGGCTTGATTGTGAATGTTGGCCCTCTCGACGGTGCTGTCGTTCATATACACATAAATCTCCTCTCCCAACAGTTGCTGCTGCTGATTCCAGAGCACGGGGTCGTGATACATGCGCAGGCAGCTGTCCTTCGACGAGAACACCATGGAGTCGCAAACGGCCTGAATGTCCCTACGGAAGGCACGAACCTTGTGGTAGGCGTGGGTTTCGCGGTAGAGAGAATCCGTCTTATCGTTGAACGTGAAAAGTTTCAGAGTGTCGGCATGTAGGAACAAGGAGTCACCCTGCGAATAATCGACCACCAAAGCCTTGTCGGTGCAGAAGCCATAAGCCAGAGAATCGCTATAATAGCAATACTCACCCATCATCATGTTCTTGTTCACCTCATCGGTAAAGACTACATTGCCAAAAGCCTCTCCATAGGCCAGACCACGGTCGTAGAACAGGCTGTCGCCCGTGAGCCTGCGTCCATCGTTGGTCCAGACAGAACGGTCCAGCAGCTCGGCTTGCCCTGTGGTGGTGGTGTAATAGCCAAGTTCGGAGTAGATGTGGTTCTTACCGTTGTCGATGTTGGAAGGACCGACAATGTTGGCGACCTTCGTAGCTGTGCTATAGCGAAGCGTATCGGAAGCAAGGGTGAACTTGGGATTGACCAGTTTCACATCATAATTGAACACAGCCGTCTTCGTGGCCGGGCTATACTCGCCCCAGGAAGAGTTAAGAGTGTTCTCGCCATCCATAAGTGTGCCCCCCTCGAAGAAATACCCCACATTCGCCACGCGGTCGTAGTTCAAACTGTCGGTGAGCAGTGTGGTAGTGTCGTTCTCCATCCTCACATTGTAGCGCACACTTGCCAGCTGTGTATTGCCATCGTAATACAGATAATCACCATACAGGAACAAAGTGTCGCCCTGCACCATCTTCACATTGTAGAACGCCTCGAAGGCATTTTTCTTTTCAAAAAAACACGCACTGTCGCAATACATATAGACGCTGTCGTGACGGAAGCGGACATTGCCGATGAGCACCTGCACATCGGGATCAGGATTGTCTGAACTCTTGGTCAGGGCATCTGCATGAAGCAGAAACACGCGACTCTTCCCAACGACAGGAGTCGCTGACTTTTGCGGCTGTTGCGCCAGCAAACAAAAAAACAAAAGACAGAATACGACACCCAACAAAGCTCTATGTCGCTGCACAGGCCTCATTTCTCCGCGCCAACTATCACCCATCCGGGATACTTGAATTCGCACTTGTTCCAATTCTCATTGATCCGGACGTATGTATGCTTTTGTTTTTCCACAATCCATTTCTTGAGTTTTTCCTCCGACCGTCGCTGCACCACAATGTTCTTGAGTCGCTGGTAGTCCTCGGTGATGGTAGCCTTATGACCATTGATGCGATTCTTGAGCTTCACTATCGCACAAATCTCCCTGCCCTTGCTGTTGGTCATGGTAAAAGCCTGCGACACCTCACCCACATTCATCTGCTCGATGGTCTTGGCCACAGCCAAAGACACCTGAGCCAAGTCCTGCATTTCAAAACGCGACGTCCCCGTAGCCGCATTGACCATCAGGCCATGGTTGTTGCGAGTATCCTTGTCCTGCGACATAAAGCTCGCCGCATCGTCAAATACCAACTCGCCGCTTCGAATCTGCTTACCTATAGAATCCAACTTGACCAAAGCTGTCTGGAGTGCCGAATCATCGACACGCGGACGCATCAGGATGTGTCGGGTGTTGATACGGTCGCCACGCTTCTCGATGAGTTGGATGATGTGGAAGCCAAACTCCGTTTCCACAATCTTCGAGACCTTGTTGGGATCCTGTAGGTTGAAAGCAACGTTGGCATACTCGGATGCAAGTTCACCTTTTCCGTTGAAACCAATCTCACCACCCTTGCGTGCAGAGGCGACATCCTCGGAATACATACGCGCCAAGGTAGAGAACGCAATCTCTCCCTTATTAACACGCTCTGTGTAATCGCGCAAAGTCTGCTTCACTCGGTCGATTTCCTCCTGCGGAATGGCAGGCTCCATGGTGATAATCTGCACCTCGACCTGTGTGGGCACGAAAGGAATACTATCGGATGGAAGATCCTTGAAATAACGACGCACCTCGGCTGGAACAACCTTGATGTCGCCCACCAACTGTTTTTGCATCTTATCCACAATCTGCTTGTTGCGGATTTTCTCGCGCAACATCTCGCGTATCTCGGTGTATGACCTGTTAAAATACTCCTCCAGTTTTTCCTTCGTCCCGATGTTCTCGACCAAGTAGCTCAACTGGTATTCCAAATACTGCATCACTTCTTGGTCAGTCACCTCCACACTATCCAGCTCGGCCTGATGGAGGAAGAGCTTTTCGATGGCCAATTGTTCGGGAATGACACAATAAGGGTCGCCATCTATTTTCCGTCCCTCGTACTGAGCATCCGCACGTTCGCTCTCAACATCCGACTTCAGGATTGCCTCGTCGCCAACCACCCAAACGACCTCATCGATTACATTGTTTTGTGCCGACAAACGAGAAAAGCCCCCACACAAGAGCAAACACAACAGTACATATAAACATCTATTCTTCATGTGCTTATTTTTTCTGAGCAGCAAAGATAAGGAAATATCCGCGTTCTACGAAAATATTAACGGTTATTATGTTTTTTCTTCAGTTTCCTACCCAAGACAAACGTCACAGGATAACCGTCCAAGGGATCAAAGCCGCCACACTTGAACACCAGCTTATCGACATACTGATTCTGGCCAATGGGAAATGTACCACATTCCATCCGTATGTCGAGATCTATCGATTCAACGATGGACTTCCAATGTTCCTGAGGTTGCTTTTTCAACCGCTTCTTGATATATTTCCTGGCAACCTTCGACCTACAATGAATCACCGCACCTTGGAAGCGAGGAACAGACTCATCGACCACCACCTCCGCCACCTCGACATTCGGTTCCCCGACCACAGGCTGGAGCAAGGTGCAAACGGCATCGAGCGACACATCGGCAGGCTGCCCATCGCACCGCTTGTCAGTCCACCGCACCACATGCGTTCCCATGGGAGAACTGAACTCTGAAGAAAATACTCCCTGTGGCAACTGCGCGACAACAGCACGGAACTCATCCAACATCATCCGCTCCGGAATCCAAACGACCGTGTCGCAGACTGCAAGGAGATGTCCATCCTGTTGCGAGATCAAACGGCTCTTACATTCCAACCTAAGCCAAGTCTCATCAGACACTGGCCTGCGATACTGAAGAACACGCTGATAATATTTTTGTTGGGCATCAAGAGAAACTCCTTGCGAGTATGCGCACAGCACACCCACAAGGAGTAGAATCACATTGACAACCTGTCGTTTCATTCCGGACGGCTGTAATTCGGTGCCTCGCTGGTGATGGACACATCGTGTGGATGGCTTTCCTTCACCCCAGCGTTGGTGATTCGGGTGAACTTTGCCAGATGCAGCTGCCGAATATCGGCAGCTCCACAATAACCCATACCCGAACGCAAACCACCGACCAACTGATAGATGACTTCATAGAGAGAACCCTTGTAAGGCACACGTGCGGCAATACCTTCAGGCACGAGTTTCTTCACATCGGTTGTGCCGCTCTGGAAATAACGATCCTTCGAACCATTCTCCATAGCCTCCAACGACCCCATTCCCCTATATGACTTGAACTTACGTCCATTGAAAATAATCGTATCGCCAGGAGCCTCCTCGGTTCCTGCCACCAACGAGCCAATCATTACGCAATAAGAACCTGCAGCCAATGCCTTCACCACATCGCCCGAATAACGCAAGCCACCATCGGCAATGAGCGGCACCCCAGTGCCTTCCAAAGCCTTCGCCACGTCATATACAGCCGACAACTGAGGGACACCCACACCAGCCACGACACGTGTGGTACAGATGGAACCCGGACCGATACCCACCTTAACCGCATCAGCCCCTGCCTCGACCAAAGCCTTGGCGGCATTTCCCGTAGCCACATTGCCAACCACAATATCCACCTGCGGGAATACAGACTTGGCCTCCTTGAGCTTATCAATCACGAACTTGGAATGTCCGTGTGCAGTGTCAATCACAAGTGCATCTACTCCAGCATCGACCAATGCCTGCATACGCTGCAAAGTGTCGTTGGTGACACCCACGCCAGCAGCCACACGCAGACGACCCTTGCTATCCTTGCAAGCCATGGGTTTGTCCTTGGCCTTGGTAATGTCCTTGTAGGTAATCAATCCCACCAACCTGCCGTCCGCATCGACCACAGGGAGCTTTTCTATCTTGTGCAACTGCAATATCTCGGTAGCGGTGTCCATATCAGTGCCAGGCACAGTGGTCACCAGATTGTCGGATGTCATCACCTCGTCCACTTTCTTGGAAAGGTCGCGCTCGAAGCGAAGGTCACGATTGGTGACAATACCCACCAAATGCCTATGCTCATCGACAACCGGAATGCCTCCAATACGATACTCATTCATCAAGCCAAGTGCTTCCTGTACGGTAGAACCCCGTTGGATGACAACCGGGTCGTAAATCATGCCATTCTCTGCGCGTTTGACAATGGCAACCTGACGAGCCTGCTCTTCGATAGGCATATTTTTGTGTATCACGCCGATACCACCCTCACGCGCAATGGCGATAGCCATTTTCGACTCCGTGACCGTGTCCATGGCCGCAGTCACAAAAGGAATTTTCAATTGGATGTTACGCGAGAACTGGGTCGATAGATCGACCATTTTGGGAAGTACTTCCGAATAGGCAGGAATAAGCAACACATCATCGTATGTCAGCCCATCCATCACAATCTTATCTGCAATAAACGACATAGTGAGTAATTTTATTGCGTGCAAAGATACGTTTTTTTTCGCAAAGAATTCATTTCATCCCATTTAATTTTATATTTTTGCAAAGATATAAGATACAACCATGCGACACACCACACTACTTGCGTTATTGGCTCTCGGCCTACATGCCTGCCAACAATTGGACGATGAGAACATCGCCGATACATCCTCCCACACACTGACACTTCGAACCCGTGCAAGCAATGCTATAGACTATCCGGCATACCTGTACATTTTCAATGAGGCAGGCCAATGTGTGGATACACAAACCATCAGTGACACATCGCAAAGCATCAGTTCCACGCTACCCAACGGAATGTACAACCTCTACGTATTTGCCGGAGTAGGAAATAGCTACCAACTTCCCTCAGGACATGCCACAACGGACAAGATACAAATCAAGACCGGCGACAAAGCGACCACAGCCCTTTCGGCAGGGAATCAAAGCATCAATCTCACATCAGACACAAATGTTGCCATAGCATTGCAATATATGACAACAAAAATCGAGGCCTGCATCACAAACGTACCAGATGACTATACGACAGTAGCCTTCAAATTATCACCCGTCTATTCGGCCATCACACTAAATGGAGAATATACAAACGCAGGACAAACTTTGGAAGCCACATGTAAAAAAGACAATCTTGGCAACTGGATTAGCGATTCCATCTACAGCTTTCCTGGAAGCAACGTACAGACAACCATCACCATCATTTTAGAGAAAAAAGATGGAAGCAAGACCCATTTCGACTACACCTACCATGGATCCCCGCAAGCAAACCATCCATTCCAAATCAATGCAAATTTCGCGAATCAATCAAAGATGGCAATCACACTGTCAATGGGCGAATGGAGTACAACGACCACTGTAAACTTCAACTTCGGGAACGAACAGACAACGCCGACATCCAACACCATAAAGGAATCAGAGATACCAACAGTAAGAGACCTTTGGAACGAAGGCATTGTATTCGACACCCAACAAGACGACAACAAACTAAAAATAACTGTATTAGACCTGTATGAATCCCCCCAAGCCATCCTGACATCGGACGTAGCCACCCACTTCTCATTTGAGGAAGGATGGAGGCTACCCACATTCAAGGAGGCGGAGTTGTTGAACGCACGCTTTGCCAATCATTTGGGAGAAATCAACCAAACCATTCAGGACTACTATACACTCAAGACAAACCACCGTTATCTGTGCACGAAAGAGGGAGAAAACAACTACTACACCTATAGTTTCAAAGTGGGAAGCAATATAAGCAAAGCCGGCGAAAAAACGAAATACTTAGGACGAATGGTAAAAGATTACAACTATACGATTGAGCCCGAGTAGCCATAGAACCCCATCTCCACAGGAGCCCCGGAGAACCCG
>JAUNNV010000196.1 GCA_030531335.1 Bacteroidales bacterium | reverse complement strand
ACCATTTGACAATTTACTAATTACTATCTGTTTTTACAATACAGCTAAAGAGTAAATGGTATATAATCAGGAATTTTGAATTAAGACTTTTTCACAAAATACAACCAATGAAAGCATACGTGTTTCCCGGACAGGGAGCCCAAGCTGTAGGCATGGGTAAGGATTTATACGATGAGTATCCTGTTGCCAAGGATTTGTTTGAAAAGGCAAACGAATTGTTGGGGTTTCGCATCACCGACTTGATGTTTGAGGGAACCGATGACGATTTGCGCCAGACAAGGGTGACACAGCCTGCCGTGTTTCTTCACTCGGTCATCAAGGCGCGTTGTCTTGGCGATGATTTCAAACCCGACATGGTGGCAGGCCATTCGTTGGGCGAATTTTCGGCATTGGTGGCTTGCGGAGCCCTTTCGTTTGAGAGTGGACTGAAGCTTGTGCACGCACGTGCATTGGCCATGCAGAAGGCTTGCGATGCACGACCTTCCACGATGGCTGCCATAATAGCCTTGCCCGACGAACAGGTGGAACAGATTTGTCTGGACTTGCAGAAGGAGGGCGAGATGGTTGTCCCGGCCAATTACAATTGTCCCGGACAGGTTGTCATCTCCGGCACAATGGAGAGTATAGGCAAGGCTTGTGCCGCCATGAAGGTCGCCGGTGCCAAACGGGCATTGCCACTGAAGGTAGGAGGTGCCTTCCATTCGCCGTTGATGGAACCTGCACGGGTGGAACTTGGCGAAGCTATCGGTCAGACGGAGTTCCTGACCCCATTCTGTCCCATATATCAGAATGTCGATGCACATCCACATACCAATCCCGATGAAATCAAGGCGAACCTCATAGCACAGCTCACCAGTCCGGTGCGTTGGACCCAGTGTGTGGAACACATGCTGGCCGATGGGGCTGAGGAATTTGTGGAGTGTGGCCCGGGCACCGTGCTACAGGGATTGATCAAGAAAATCAGGAAATGATTGTAATCTACCAAGTGCTGCCCCGACTGTATGGCAACACGGTGTGTGTGAATCTGCCCTACGGATCCATCCGACAAAACGGTTGCGGCAAGATGAACGACTTCACGACCGTTGAATTGCGTCGGATCCGCGATCTTGGCTTCACCCATGTGTGGTACACAGGATTGTTGGCCCATGCCACATGTACCGACTATTCGGCATGGGGCATCCCTACATGTCACCATGCCACGGTGAAGGGACGTGCAGGCTCTCCGTATGCTGTGCGCGATTATTACGACATAGACCCCGACCTTGCGACAAACGTAGGCGAACGCCTCACAGAGTTCAGGCAGTTGGTAGAGCGCACCCATGAGGCTGGCTTGAAATTCGTGATGGACTTCGTGCCCAATCATCTTGCCCGCGAATACAAAAGCGTGATGAGACCTGCCGATGTGGAGGATTTCACCGACCGGAACTTCTACGTGTTGCCTGGTACGACGCTTGGAGGGGAAATAAACTGGGGCGGCTATGTGGAAGCACCGGCAAGGGCCACGGGCAACGATTGTTTCACTCCCTCGCCTACCCGCAACGACTGGTACGAAACGGTAAAACTCAACTATACCGAACATGATACTTGGGAAAAGATGCTCCGTATCCTGCTTTATTGGGCATCCCAAGGGATTGACGCTTTCCGCTGCGACATGGCCGAAATGGTGACTGTGGATTTCTGGCACTGGGTTACAGCCGAGGTCCGGAAACAGTATCCGCACGTTTCGTTCATCGCCGAGGTCTATAACCCGCAACAATATCGCAATTACCTATATCATGGCGGTTTCGACTACCTTTACGACAAGGTAGGACTTTACGACACGTTGCGTGGCATCGTGTGTGGAAGTCGGTCGGCTACCGACATCACCCACTGTTGGCTGCAACACGAAGACATCAGTGACCATCTGCTTCACTTCATGGAAAACCACGACGAGCAACGCATTGCCTCATCGTGGTTTGCGGGCGATGCCCACAAGGCGATACCGGCCATGATTGTGAGTGCCTGCATGTCCGCTTCGCCATTGATGGTCTATGCCGGGCAGGAGTTGGGCGAGTCGGGCATGGACGAAGAAGGATTCTCGGGTCGCGATGGCCGTACATCCATTTTCGATTATTGGTCGGTCGATACGCTCCGTCGTCGGCTGCAAGGGGAGTTGACCGAGGCGGAAGGCGGCTTGCAGTCGTTCTACCGGCGCCTGTTGCGTTTGTGCAACGAATCGTCGGCATTGCGTGAAGGCGGTTTCTATGACCTGCAATATGCCAATCTCGGGGGAAGTCTTTTCAACGAGCATCGCCAATACGTGTTCCTGCGCAAAAGCCATTCGCAACTGCTGCTGATAGTGGTGAATTTCGATGGAGGGGATGCACGGTGTGGCGTGTGTGTGCCGCATCACGCATTCGACCACCTGCACCTTAAAGCTTGTCGCCAGGCACAAGCTTGCGACTTGCTGTCTGGTCGTTCGTCGTTGCTCGATTTTGTGCCCGACACTCCCATTCTGCTCGATGTGCCTGCGTATGGAGGGACAATCATGGAAATTATGAATTATGAATTTTGAATTATG
>JAUNNV010000195.1 GCA_030531335.1 Bacteroidales bacterium | reverse complement strand
AGCATAAGGGAAAGCCCACGACGAAGACGCTCACACGTCATTACATGCAAGACCTCTACCGTTTCTTCCATCTCTGCTCCCGCCGACATGCCTATACCAATCCTTTTGGCAATGCCTTCGTGCACCAGACACTGAATGGATTGACAGACATCATCGTGCTGCCAGCCAAATGTCTCTGCGCCATGGCTGAGCTCGATATCCAACGCAAGGACTACGAAGTTGCCGATACGCTTTTTTCCCTTCTCATGTTGCACCATCCTCAGGATATGGATGCAACACTGTGGCAGAAAGCCGGCTACTGCCGCCAGATGGCGAAACGGTACAGAACTGCCATTGAGGCATTCACCATGTCTGACGTACTGATGCCGGGTCACCCCTGGACGATGCTCCATCTGGCACAATGCTATCGCAAGAATGGCAACGACGAACGTGCGCTCGAATACTACAAAGGCGTGGAAGAAGCCTCTCCCAATGACATGCGGGTGCTGTGGCAGGAAGCTCGGCTCCTCATGCGTCTGCGACGTGACGAGGAAGCACTGCCCCTACTCCAGCGTCTTGCCTATGAAGAGCCCGATACGCAAAAGATACTGAGCCTGCTCACCGAAGCCTATCTTCGGACCGGCAGGGTTGATCAAGCCGTCAAGCAGGCTGACCGGATGATGTCCCTGCCCCAAGCAGAAAACACTGAGGAGGAGCTCTTCACTGCCGCATGCGCCTACTGGCAAAAAGGACGGAGAGAGGAGGCGCTTACACTGTTCCAACACGCAGGTTCGTTTGACGATAAGAAAGCCCTCAGCATCGGCCTATCACAAAAAGACATCCCTTTCCTCCGTGATCTCATCTTCAGTCTCAACAGATAAAAAAAAGTGACCGTCATCACGACGACCACCTTTCACAAACTTTAAATCTAATACCATGAAAAACACGCTGCAAATTTAGGGCATTTTCCGCATTCTCCAAATCATTTTCCTAAAAAAATGCGTGTATTTTCAACTTTTTTCAGTCTTGAGCCCTGTTTTTTTGTGAAATATCTGAAAAAACAAACGTTTTTTTTGCATTGACTCTCATTTTTTATGCGTATCTTTGCACCTGTATCAAGCGAACAAAGGTACAAACAACTACAATAAAAAGATTGAATTATGGAAGACATGACACGCCGAGGCTTTCTGAAAGCCATGGGAACAGCCACAGCAGGAACCTTGCTGGGCACAACAGGAATCAGCGCTGCAGAGCATCTGATGAGTCTGGACAAGAAAAAGAAAGAGGCCGAGAAGGAGGCTGGCGGCAAGGTGAAACTGGCCTGCATAGGCATCGCCAACCGTGGCCGGCAGATCATACAGGACCTTGACCGCACAGGATTGTGCGAGATTGTTGCCCTCTGCGACGTAGATCTCAACAGCAAGGAGTCGCAGCAAACCATTTCCGAACACCCCAATGCCAAGCTGTTCCGCGACTTCCGCGTAATGTTCGACGAATATAAGAACGAATTTGAGGCTGTCAGCATCGCCATCCCCGACTTCGCTCACTTCCCTGTCGTTATGCTCGCCATCAGCGAAGGCAAACATGTATATGTGGAGAAACCTATGGCCCGCACCTTCTATGAGGCCGAACTGATGATGGACATCGCACGCCGCCATCCTGAGGTCGTCACCCAGGTGGGCAACCAAGGCCACTCCGAGGCCAACTACTTCCAATTCAAGGCCTGGAAGGAAGCCGGAATCATCAAGGACGTCTATGCCATTGATGCCCACTTCAACAACTGGCGCCGCTGGTATCCTTACGACCCCAACATCACCAAATATCCTGAGGCTGAGCCCATCCCCGAAGGCATGGACTGGGACACCTGGTTGATGGCATCGCACCATCATGAATTCAACGGGAAATATCATCCCGGCAACTGGCGCGGTTGGTTTGACTTCGGTCTTGGCGCCATCGGTGACTGGGGCGCTCACCTCATCGACACCTGCCACGAGTTCCTCGAGATGGGACTTCCCTACGAGGTGGAGCCGCTGAAGATCACAAGTTACAACGACTTCTTCTTCCCCATGGAGACCACACTGCGTTTCCACTTCCCTGCCCGCGCCGGCATGCCTCCCATCGACCTCACCTGGTATGATGGAGAGAAGAACCTTCCGCCCATCCCCGCTGGCTACGGCAAACAGGCTGAGCAGACCGATGTGCCTACGACCAACGTCAGCGCACAGCATCAGAGCAACCAAGTATTGCCTCCCGGAAAATTCATCTACAGCCGCGAGCTCACCTTCACCGGTGGCAGTCACGGCAGCACGCTGGAAATCATCCCCAAGGAGAAAGCTCTTGCTATGGCAGACAAATTGCCCGAGGTGCCCAAGAGCCCGTCGAACCACTTCGCCAACTTCCTTCTTGCCTGCATGGGTAAAGAGGAGACACGTTCGCCGTTCCGCATCTTCGGCCCTATGGCACAGACTTTCTCGCTTGGCATCATCGCCATCCGCACCCAGAGCAGGTTCTCGTTCGACCGCACGACGAAGACCATCACCGACAATGCCTTTGCCAACAGCCTCCTCGTAGGCAATCCCCCACGCAAGGGCTGGGAGCAATACTACAAACTGTAAGATTA
>JAUNNV010000194.1 GCA_030531335.1 Bacteroidales bacterium | reverse complement strand
AGTCCGTCCGACTATGGCGACTACTACGCATGGGGCGAGACGGAGCCATACTATTATTATTCGGAGGATGGTTCACTGGTTTGGAAGCCAAATAGGGAAAACGGTTACGATTGTCAGTCATACTGCAGAAATGAAGATTTTGTCGAATGGAGGACAGCCCCTTATGATGGGAACAAAATCTTGAAACCGGAATATGACGCAGCCCGTCAGAATTTGGGCGGCAGCTGGCGCATGCCCACGCAGCAGGAGCTCTATGCACTGGTGGATGATTGCACCTGGAAATGGATTACGGAGGACAACGGCTACAAGGTGACGGACACTAAAGGCAATAGCATCTTCCTGCCAGCCGCAGGCTTTCGCAGCGATTCTGCGCTCGACTACGTGGGTGAGCGCGGCTACTACTGGTCGTCTTCGCGCCATACGTTGTACTCCAACGACGCGGGCTACCTGTACTTCGATAGCGGCAACCACTTCGTGGGCGGCCGCAGCCGCTGCCTCGGTCGAAGTGTCCGCCCAGTGACAGAATAACCCCCGGGATTCAATTCATTCGATTCATTCAATTTATTTGAAAATACAAATCGACCCGCGAGGTGGGTCGAAAAAAAATCAATCGAGTAGGAGGCAAACGCCAATCGTAGGCGCTTGTCTCCTACTCTCACGTTTACCGGCCTCTCACCACCTTACGTGCCGTCCGGCCAACGGCGGCACCCGGAGCCGGACGAGAACCCAATCCCCCCATCCGGGGGTGGGGCTTGGCGCATTCGGAGGATTGGCTTGGGTGCGTCAGCATCCCAGGTCGCGCCGAATGAGTTGTGCCTTTTCGGTTGCGCGGTTCACGCAGCGCGGATAGTCTATGTACGAGGGCATGGTGTCCTTGATTTCGAGATAGAACTTGATCTTGGGTTCGGTGCCCGATGGGCGGACGGACACTTTTGTGCCGTCGGCTGTGAAATACTGTAGTACGTTGCTGGGTTCGGGTTGCTGCAGGGGGGTGCGGCGGCCTTGCGCGTCGGTGGCTGTGAGCGACTGGTAGTCCTTGACGAGTGTGACGGGCGACCCAGCTATGGTGGTGGGTGGGTTGTGGCGGTAGTTTTCCATCATGGATTTTATCTCATCGGCTCCGCTCTTGCCGGGCTTTACTACGTTGATGGTGGTCTCGTGCGAGAAGCCGTAGTCCATGTAGATGTCCATGAGGATGTCGTAGAGGGTTTTCCCTTGGTCCTTAGCCCAGGCGCAGATTTCGGCGAGCAGCGAGCAGGCCGAAACGGCGTCCTTGTCGCGCACGAAATCTTCTGCAAGGAAGCCGTAGCTTTCCTCGCCTCCGCCTATGTATTGCTTGATGCCTTCGTTGATGCGGATTTCACGTGCAATCCACTTGAACCCTGTGTAGCAATCGAACATTTCGATGTGGTTCTTGTCGGCTATTTGCTTGATGAGTTCTGTGGTGACGATGGTCTTGACCACAAACTCGTTGCCTTTCATCAGTCCTTGGGCTATGCGGTTCTTGATGATGTAGTAGAGGAATATCAGGGCTGTCTGGTTGCCGTTGATGAGGGTCCATTGACCTTCGCTGTCCTTGCAGGCCATGCCCACGCGGTCGGCATCGGGGTCGGATGCCATCACGATGTCGGCATCGATGCTTTTGGCCAGTTGGATGGCGAGGCTCAACGCTTCGGCGTTTTCGGGATTGGGAGATACGACGGTGGGGAAATCACCACTCTTGACCATTTGCTCGGGCACGCAATGTACATGGGTGAATCCCCACAGCTGGAGCGAACGGGGTATGAGCATCATGCCGGTGCCATGGATGGGGGTATAGACAATCTTGAGGTCGTGTTGGCGACGGATGACCGCAGGGTCGATGGAGAGGGTGTGCACTTGGTTCAAATAGGCCTTATCGACTTCTTCGCCTATGGTTTGGATGAGCGAGGGGTTGCCGCCATTGAGTCCTTTGATTTGTTCGGGGCTTGTTATCTTTTCCACTTCTTCGATGATGCCTTTGTCGTGGGGGGCAAGCACTTGTGCGCCATCGTCCCAGTATGCCTTGTAGCCGTTGTACTCCTTGGGGTTGTGGCTGGCGGTAAGGATGATTCCGCTTTGGCAGCCCAGGTGGCGGATGGCGAACGACATTTCTGGGGTCGGACGCATGTCCTCGAAAAGATAGGTCTTGATGCCGTTTGCCGAGAAAATGTTGGCGGACGTTTCAGCAAACAACCGGCTGTTGTTCCTACAGTCGTGCCCAACGACTACGCTGCATTGCCGGTCAGGGAATGTTTTCAGTATGTAGTTGGAGAGTCCTTGGGTGGCGGCACCTACGGTGTAGATGTTCATTCGGTTGCTGCCGACCCCCATGATGCCACGCAGGCCTCCCGTTCCGAATTCGAGGTTTTTGTAGAATGCTTCGATGAGCTCGGTCTTGTCCTGGTTGTCCATCATGCGGCGTATTTCGGCCTGGGTGTCTTCGTCGTAGGCTGGTGTGAGCCATTGGTTGGCCTTGGCCTCACATTGCTTGAGAATTTCAGTGTTGTCCATGTTGTTATTTACTATTTTACAATTTACTATTTACTATCTATGATGGTATTTACTATTTTGCAATTTACTATTTACTATCTA
>JAUNNV010000057.1 GCA_030531335.1 Bacteroidales bacterium | reverse complement strand
CGGCTCCCGAAGGCGCAAGCTACACCGTGAGCGGTTCGGGTAGTTGGAACAAGGACCAGGGCGACTATGACTCGTTCGGCAACAAGCTGCGCAACGTGTTGAGGTATAACTTCACCGTCAGTGACGGAACCAACACCTACAGCGCGCAGGACAACTTGGTGGCCCGCGACCGCGCCGTGACACTGGAAACCTACACTCCAGTAGCTCTCTGATAGGCGACTTTGCCTATAACAATAAGAAAGGCGGACCCATCGGGCCCGCCTTTCTTTGCAACATGCAAGTACTGACGGTATGTGCTGCATGAAGGGCAAACAACGTTCCAAGACCTTGAAAAAGTGAAATTTCCATAATAACATCGTCGAAAACGCTATAATTCAAGAACCTTTTCGTATCTTCGCAACGATTTTAGAACAGCAAGGATTTATAACAGCAACAGCAATGAAGAAAGCAACTTTATCCCTCGTGATGCTACTCATCGGAGTCATTGCCTTTCAGTCGTGCAATAATGGGAAGACATACGCCGAATACAAGAAAGAGGAACGAGAGGCCATTCGCAAATTCATAGAATTGAACCACATAAAAGTCATTGAGCAGGATGAGTTCTTAGCCAAGGACACCACCACAGACCTCTCGCAAAACGAGTATGTGCTGTTTGCCGACAACGGCGTATATATGCAGATAATCGACCGAGGGAGAGGCGAAGTCATGTCGTATGGCCGTCATGAACTGTTGGCCCGCTATTGGGAATGCAAGATTACCTCGACAGGTAGTCTCGACACCATATCCACCAACGCATTGGGAACGGAGTTCCCATATCCCGACGAGTTGGTTGTGACTCGTGACAGCACTTCGTTCAGCGGCAGTTTCTCCTTGGGCGAGATGAGCAGCAGGTACGGAGCGTCGGTTCCTGGCGGATGGTTGTTGCCTTTCAAATACTTGAAAACAGGACGTACCACTTCCGCCCGCTCGAAAATCCGCCTCATCGTGCCTCATTCAGAAGGTACATCCACGGCAACATCCTACATTTATCCGACATTATACGAAATCACATTCCAGTTATCACGATGAGTTTGATTAAATCCATTTCAGGTATTCGAGGTACCATAGGGGGGCGTGTAGGCGAAGGACTTACTCCCCTTGACATTGTTCGCTTTACGTCGGCATACGCCACCCTTATCCGTCGCAACACCACTATCACCAGCAACAAGATTGTCGTAGGCCGCGATGCACGCATCAGTGGGGCGATGGTGAAGGACATAGTATGCGGTACACTGATGGGCATGGGGTTCGATGTGGTCAATATAGGATTGGCCTCTACCCCCACCACCGAAATGGCCGTTGTCATGGAAGGAGCTTGTGGAGGCATCATCATCACGGCATCGCACAATCCAAGACACTGGAATGCCTTGAAGCTGCTGAATCACTTGGGAGAGTTTCTCAACAAGGAAGAAGGCAATGAGGTGCTTCGCTTGGCCGAGATGGAGGATTTCGAGTATGCTCCAGTGGATGCGTTGGGAACTTACACCGAGAACGACACGTACAACCAGCGTCACATCGAACAAGTGCTGGCCCTGCCCCTCGTGGATGTCGAAGCCATCCGCAACGCCCACTTCAAGGTGGCCATCGACTGTGTGAACTCCGTCGGAGGCATCATCCTGCCACAACTGTTGCAGCAGTTGGGCGTGGAGAAGGTCGAGAAGCTTTATTGCGAGCCTACCGGCGACTTCCAACATAATCCGGAACCGCTCGAAAAAAACTTGGGCGACATCATGGGTCTCATGAGTCGTGGGGGGTACGATGTGGCCTTTGTCGTCGATCCAGATGTCGATAGGTTGGCATTTGTTTGCGAGGACGGCAGCATGTATGGTGAGGAATATACATTGGTCACTGTAGCCGACTACGTGCTGCGACACACCCCGGGCAATACCGTGTCGAACCTCAGTTCCACCAGAGCCCTGCGTGATGTGACCCGTCGCTGCGGCGGACAATACAATGCAGCAGCCGTAGGCGAAGTCAACGTAGTGGCCAAGATGAAAGAGACAAACGCCGTCATCGGAGGCGAAGGCAATGGAGGGGTAATCTATCCCGCGCTGCATAGCGGTCGCGATGCGTTGGTGGGAATAGCACTGTTCCTCAGCCATCTGGCACACGAGAAGAAGACAGTCACCCAGTTGCGTGCCACCTATCCTGCTTACTTCATAGCCAAGAACCGCATCGACCTGACACCCGAAACCGACGTGGATGCCATCTTGGAACAGGTAAAGGAACGCTACCGCGACGAAGAGACGAACGACATTGACGGTGTGAAAATAGATTTTCCCGACAAATGGGTGCACCTACGCAAAAGCAACACCGAACCCATCATTCGTGTCTATTCCGAAGCTTCCACGATGGACGCTGCCGAACGACTCGGACAGGAAATCATGGACATCGTTTATGGCCTTACGAAACAATAACATGAGAAGAATCCTATTCATATCCCTGATGCTTTTTGGGGCAGTGTTCGCAACAGCCCAACAACCAGGTGTCCTCAACAACACAACCATCGACGGCTTTCGCCCCATCTGGTTCGACTTAGGACAGAAAACAGAGTATGGCTCAAAGTATTGTGGCTCCTTTGGTACTTACACGGTGAAGCACCGTCCATTAGCCATCTTCGACGAGTCAACCCAACGCACCTATTTTGTTTACGGTGGCACTACCACAGCCGAGGAACGGCACTTGCTGTGTATGGTCAGCTATTTCGACCACAAATCCGGACTCGTCCACCGGCCGACTGTGGTCTATGACAAGGGCGACGTGAACGATCCACACGACAACCCTTCCATCCTGCTTGATCCCGAAGGCTACCTTTGGATTTATGTGTCGGGGCGCAACACCAGTCGTCCGGGCTTCATCTACCGTTCCTCCAAGCCTCACGACATCTCCCATTTCGACTTCGTGTGGACAGGTACCATCACCTATCCCCAATGCTACTATCTCGAAGGGCAAGGCCACTTCCTGTTTTTCACCCGTTACGATGGTGTAAGGCAGCTGTTTTTCCAGACCTCTCCCGACGGGCGCAACTGGAGCGACTACAAGCAGCTGGCAAGCATCATCGACCCAAGCTTAGGCGAGACCAAATCGGGTCATTACCAAGTATCAGGACGTTGCGGCAACAAACTCGCCTTTGCCTTCAACCGACATTTGAACGGCAACTGCGATACTCGGACAAACATCTATTATCTACAGACTACCGATTTCGGCAAGACGTGGACCTTGGCCGATGGAACTCCCATTGACATTCCCATTACCAACCGTAACTCTCCCTGTCGCATTCTCAACCTTGAAGTAGAAGGGGAGGACCACTCACAGATGAATGGCGACGTGCAGCTACACGTCCATCATGCAGGAAAGAACTGTTACATCAAAGACCTCAATTTCGACGAACATGGTAATCCCATCATCCTCTACCTCACCAGTCGTGGACACAAGCCAGGTCCACAGGCCGGTATGCGCCAGTGGTATGTAGCCCATTACACAGGCAAGTCGTGGTTGTTCCACCACATCACGGAATCGACCAACAACTACGACAGTGGTAGTCTCTACGTGGAAGGTGACACATGGACTGTAATCGCTCCGCTCGAAGCAGGTCCCCAACGTTGGGGGCAGGGTGGGGAGGTCGTAGCCTACACCAGCATCGACCATGGATATACTTGGAAGAAAGCCCTCCAATATACCGCCAATTCGCCGGCCAACCATTGCTATGTGCGTCGTCCCGAATATGCCAAAGATCCTTTTTACGCATTCTGGGCCGATGGCAATCCGGAATTGCTCAGTCCTTGCCATCTGCACTTTGCCGACTCGCAAGGCCACGTGTGGCGGCTTCCTGACACCATGGAGGGAGAATGGGCCGCGCCCGAGCCTGTAAGCTTCATCAGTGATGAGGAGCTGAGGCAAATTCGGTGAATGTTGGAAGTGGGAAGCTGGTTTTCCGGGGGTTCTCCTGGATTTCAGCCTCCATACTCAACAAACTCGTGATGTCGCCTGGCAATGTGGGTTAGGACGTTTTTCTGCGGCGAAGCAATGCTTGAGCAATGAACCAGGCGATACATCCATACATGAGGATGGTACACGACAGCGACAGTACGTTGCCTTTCTTCACGGCATCCGGCTCAAAGGCAAAAACGATTTCGTGTTTGCCCATAGGTATGTACAATCCCCTCAACGTGTAGTTCACTCGATAATGATTGACCGATTGTCCGTCAATCGTAACCTTCCACCCATGGGGATAGTAAATCTCTGAGAAGACAGCCAGCTGGTCGCTATCGCTTTGGCTACTGTATGTCAACTTGTTGGGTGCATACGAAACGAGCGATATGGAACCATCGCCTTTCCCTGTCGGTTCCTTTAATTCCTTGTTTGCCACATAACTTTGGTCGGCTACGGCCACACGCTTGAGGTCGATCTTGCCCAAAGCCTCACATTCCTCGTTGGCATTGTTGACAAGCAGCAGGGAATCGACAAACCAGGCATTGCCTTGGGCATCTGGATTTCGCATAGGCCGTATCTGTCCGTCATCGCCTTTCATGATGATGTACTTGGCATTAAGCATGTTGACGACTCCCATGTTCATCTTCGAAAGGTGTTCGTCGATCAGGTCTTGGTATCGACGTAGTTTCGCGGCATGATAGCCACCCAACGATTTCAGGTAATAGGAGGTGCGTGCGTCGTTGAATGTATTGGTTGCCAGATTCAATACACGGAAATGCGGGTCGTTGTCGGCGAGGATTTGTTTTTCGTGAGGTTGCATGGCGAATGTCGATTGGCTTTGCGTTTGGTCCACGAAGTTGTTGTCGTTGAAATAACGCTTGTCAATGCCCCATAAATCCCAAGTCACAAGAATGCCCAATGCGACAATCATGTATGTCTGTTTCATGCGTCCGCCGACATACAGCCACAGGATTCCTGCCGCCGCTACGACAAAGAGCAGCGAACGCCAACTGTCGGATGTGAGCAAGGCTGCCCTTTGGGCTACGATGGCTCCGTACAACCATTCAGGCACCTGCTTCAGCAGCGACGCATCGTACTGCGATGTAAAACTGCATAATGAGCTTCCCAACAATGCAAACAGCAGGCAAATGCCGGCTGTGATACCTCCCGCACGAACGACGTACCGTTGCAGGCTTTTCCTTTCCGTCGTGTCCTGGGCATTGTCCATCAGTTGTCTCATGGCCAAGAAGCCCAACAGCGGCATGGCTATCTCTGCCACGATCAATATGGATGAAACCGCCCTGAACTTGTTGTAGAGAGGAAAGTACCTGAAGAATAGTTCGGTAAGCCACATGCAGTTGTGCCCCCAGGCAAGCATTGTGGATAACATGGTGGCGATGAGCAAGGCCCATTTATACGGCCCCTTCACAATGTAGAGTCCCAACACAAAAAGGAAACAGACGATGGCTCCCATATAGACATTCCCTGCGGTGAAGGGTTGGTCGCCCCAGTATAGCGGTACGTTTTGACAGAAAGCAAGGGCATCGCGTGGAGCCACACCCTGTTGTGTAAGGGTTTTGTAGAGTTTTGAGTCTGAGCCAACGGCCATGTTGTTCGATCCACCCATGAACCCTGGAATCAAGAACGACAAAGTCTCATCTATCCCATAGCTCCACTGCGTGGCATAGTCCAAGTCCAATCCGCCTGTCTGGTTTGTCGAATCGGTTGGTTTCACCAAGTCGGAATGTCCTCCGCGCATGGTTTCCTGGGCATACTCGGTGTTTACGAATATGTTGGAGCTTCCCGTTCCAATCCCAACCAGTATGGACGCGGCAAACAGAAGTGTTCCGGTTAGAAGATCCTTGTAACGTTTCGATTTCAAGTGGATGAACAATTCAGCCAGCCAAAGGGTTCCAACCAACAGGAACATGTAATAAGCCATTTGTGGATGGACACTGAATCCCAAGGCGGTGAAAAGCATCGACAAGGCCATTCCGATTTTATATTTCTTTTGGAATATCAGATGGAATCCCGCCAACACCACACTCATGAGTGCGATGGTCGAAGTCTTGCTATTGTGGCCTGCGGCGATGATGACAATGAAGTAGGAGGACAAAGCAGTGGCTATGGCTCCAACAATGCACAACCATTTGTTGACCCTGAACGAACGGAAAAGGATGAAGAAACAAACGAAGTAGATGATGAAAATCCATTCCGCGTGGTTGTGTCCGCGATAGAAAAGCGAAGTGAAGGGTTTCAGCCAATCACTCACGGCAAAATGTCCACCTCCTATCTGGTAGTTGGGCATTCCGCAAAACATCGAGCCTGTCCACCAAGTGTAGTCGCCCGTTTCCTGATGGTATCTCACGCCTTCCTGTACGGCAGACACTCCGTTGATGTTGTCGCCGGCATACACCACCTTCCCTTGCAGTACAGGTGAACAATAGAGGTATGCCAAGGCGAAAAAAATGATGAGGGCTGTAGCAACAACTCCAAAGTAGTCGAAAAAGGCTTTTTTATTCATGTAAACATTCGTTTTGTTCCTGTTTGCAAAAATAGTGGTTTTTCCCCAATACAAGTTTTTTCCAAAAGGAAAATTCAACTTGTACGGGTAAGTTTTCGACCTTCATTCATTCATTCATGATTGTGTCACTCACCACACAAAATCCTTGTCGTGCAGACAACAACTTGATGTCTTGCTCTCAACAACTATAAACGCCGCCGCCGATTGTACATTACATGCCATCGACGAAAAGATTTCAGCCTCGTGCGAACAACTTTGAATGTCCTCATGAAAATAAAGACAGGTCGCATAACCTATAATTGGAATTATTCTTCCCAAAAGAAGTGTCTTTTCAGATAATTTGTTTATTTTTGCCACGAAAATGCTTTTTTGTTGTCTGTGGCTTTCCTGTGGAAGAACCCATGAGAAAACGAATGACAAGGAACGATGCTGCATCATATTGCCAGAATGTCAGCAATGGAACATAAGGCATTGAATATCAGTGGTGTGAAAATGCGAATTTGATAAAAGAAAATAAACATCAAACAATAGAAATGGATTTATTGACCGAACGACACAATGGCATCAATTTGCAGGAACAACAAGTGATGCTGAATAAAATTGGCGTGAGCTCTCTTGACGAATTGATAGACAAAACCATCCCCACGAACATCCGTTTGCAGGAACCGCTACAGCTGGATGAGGCAATGACAGAACGTCAGTTTGCCGAACACATTCACACATTGGCGAGCAAAAACAAACTGTTCACCTCATATATTGGCTTAGGCTGGTACGACACGATTACTCCAGCCGTCATCCAACGGAACATTTTTGAGAATCCGGTTTGGTACACTTCATATACTCCCTATCAGGCTGAGGTTTCCCAAGGCCGTCTGGAGGCTTTGATGAACTTTCAGACTGTCGTCTCGGATCTTACGGCCATGCCATTGGCCAACTGCTCGTTGCTCGACGAGGCAACTGCCGCCGCCGAAGCGGCTACCATGATGTATGGACTGCGCAGCCGCGACCAACAAAAAATGGGTGCAAACGTACTCTTTGTCGATGAAAACATCTATCCCCAAAACCTTGCCGTCATCCGTACCCGCGCCATACCGCAAGGCATTCAAATAGAAGTAGGCGATTGGAAAGCCTTCCACTTCACCCCAAAAGTGTTTGGTTGTATCTTGCAATATCCCAACGCCAAGGGTTGCGCCGAGGATTATGGTGGTTTTGTAGGGAAGGCACGAGAGGCCGGTTGCAAGGTGGCAGTGGCCGCCGACATTTTGAGTCTCGCCTTGCTCACGCCTCCGGGAGAGTGGGGAGCCGACATCGTGTTTGGCAGCACACAGCGTTTAGGCATTCCATTGTTCTATGGAGGTCCTTCCGCCGCATATTTCGCCACACGCGATGAATTCAAGCGAAACATGCCAGGCAGAATCATTGGATTGTCAAAAGACAAATACGGGAAACTATGTTATCGGCTTGCTTTGCAGACCCGTGAGCAACACATCAAACGAGAGAAGGCGACATCCAACATTTGTACGGCACAGGCCTTGTTGGCAGTGATGGCAGGAATGTATGCCATCTATCATGGTCAGGATGGTATTCGCAGCATTGCAAGACGCATTCATGGATTTGCCGAGTGTTTCGGCCGCGAAGTCGGAAAAATGGGTTGTCAACAGGAAAACGAAACATTTTTTGACACCGTATATGTGAAGTTGCCGGAACAAGTTCCCATGAGCCAACTGGAGCGCAACGCATTGGCTGCAGGCATCAACCTGAGGTATTGCGACACTCACCATGTGGCTATCAGTTTCGATGAAGTGACCGACAAGACCAAATTCCAAGCACTTCTCGACGTGTTTGCCGCCACGCTTCAGTGCAACACCAACAAGGTGACGTCGGTCGATGGAGCAGACGTACAAGGCAAACTGGCCAGAACCTCTCCGTATCTGACACATGAGATATTCAAATGTTATCACACAGAGACGGAAATGATGCGCTATATCAAGCGTTTGGACCGAAAAGACATATCGCTGACCCATTCCATGATTTCGCTTGGGTCGTGTACCATGAAATTGAATGCTGCGGCGGAAATGCTTCCACTCAGCAACGCGGCATTCATGAACATCCATCCATTGGCACCAACCGACCAGGCTCTTGGCTATCAAGAACTCATAGCCAATCTGTGCCATCAACTGCAAGTCATCACCGGATTTGCAGGAGTGACCTTGCAACCCAACTCTGGGGCAGCAGGTGAATACACGGGACTGCGTGTGATTCGTGCCTATCACGAAAGTGTGGGTCAAGGCCATCGCAACAAGATACTGATACCAGCTTCCGCCCATGGCACCAATCCGGCATCGGCGGTGCAGTGTGGATATACCACCATCACCATTGCGTGTGATGAACGGGGCAATGTGGATGTGGCCGACCTGCGTCGGAAAGCGGAAGCCAACAAAGACGATTTGGCTGCCCTGATGATTACCTATCCGAGCACGCACGGCATCTTTGAGCCGGAAATCAGGAAGATTTGTGACATCATACATGCCTGTGGTGCCCAAGTCTATATGGATGGGGCAAACATGAACGCACAGGTGGGCCTGACCAATCCGGGCACGATTGGAGCCGATTGCTGCCACCTGAATCTACACAAGACCTTTGCAAGTCCTCACGGCGGTGGCGGTCCTGGTGTCGGCCCTGTGTGCGTCGCGCCCCACCTGAAACCATTCCTACCCAAGCACGGCATCTGGGGCGATTCGACCAACGAAGTAAGTGCCGCGCCCTATGGCAGTGCTGGAATCCTGCCCATTACGTACGCTTATATTTGCATGATGGGCGAAGCCGGCCTGACTCGCGCCACAAAGACGGCCATTCTCAATGCGAACTATCTGGCTGCTTGTTTCAAGGACAATTACGGAATTGTATATAGCGGAGCGACAGGATTTGTGGGTCATGAAATGATTCTGGAATGTCGCCACATCCACCAATCCGTAGGCATAAGCGAAACGGACATAGCCAAACGACTGATGGATTATGGCTATCATGCGCCGACCTTGAGCTTTCCTGTACATGGCACACTCATGATAGAGCCGACCGAAAGCGAAAGTCTTTGGGAACTCGACAACTTCGTTGAGAGTATGTTGAACATTCTCAAGGAAATAGACGAGGTGAAACAAGGCATCTATAGCAAGGCCGACAATGTACTCGTAAACGCTCCACACCCTGAATATGAAGCGGTTGCTGACAAGTGGGAACACTCGTACAGCCGCGAGAAGGCAGTCTATCCAATCGAATCCGTCCGCGCGAACAAGTTTTGGGTCAATGTTGCCAGGGTGGACAACGCACTTGGCGACAGGAACCTTCACACCACAAGGTATGACACATTCGAACAATAATGCGCTCTTTGCAAACACCAGCAAATTGTTATGAAGATGAAAAACAAACGCAGTGATAGGTCGAAAACCATTTTATGGTTTACCCTGATTGTCACTGCTCTCTTGATAGCCATCAGCTTTATTCCACCAATTACCATTGGCGGAGTGAAGCTGAACCGTGTCAACATAATCTCCTTTGTGGATTTTCATGATCCAACCATATCGCCACTGACTTCTGCCGACATTCTCGATATTACCAGCATTGAAAACCTATCTCCCCATCCTGCCCTACCACCGATAGACTCTGTGGTGACTGGTTCGCTCTTGGTGGGGGAAGAAAACAAGGCTGAAACATGTTGCAAAGACACCATCGAGGTGCGACAGCCTGATGAAAAAGCCGTTCCCTCCGAACCAATGCCGCCAACAGCCGTAAGCGAGCCTACTGTCTATGCCTTAGACTATACAGGCATAGAGGATTACAGTCGGAAGGGTGAAATGATTAGACACTTTGTGAAGTCCCTCGTCAACGACAGCAAGACACGCAATATCCGTATTGCCTTTTTGGGCGACTCGTTCATAGAGGGCGACATCATATCCTCTGATTTTCGGCGTCAGTTGCAAGGCGAATTCGGAGGAGAAGGAATAGGATTCATACCGTTTGCCGACCCAGTTGGCAAATATCGTCCTTACATTTGTCAGGAATCGACCAACTGGACTTGTTACAACTTGTTGCGCATGAAAAAGGTTCCAGCAAAATACCAGAAGGAATTTTATGTAAGTGGGTATGTATGTGTGCCCAAATCCGGGGCATCGGCAACCTTTTATCCACGTCCCAATGGATTGTCGCAACTTTCATCCGCCCAGATAATCTTTAAGAACAGAGGGGCAACAGAGATGGAAGTCATTGTCAACAAAAGCGACACCATGAACATTGTCCTTCAGCAAAAGGACGAAGTGCAACAGATCCATATCGACAAACAAGACATCCGGCATTTGACAATAAAGCTGCCCAAAAGCAACGATTTCATAGGATATGGTGTTGTCTTTTCCGGCAATCGAGGTGTCAATGTCGATAATTATGCCTTGCGCTCCAACAGTGGGCTTAATATACTTGCCACCGACTATACGGTCAACCAGCAAATAAACAAGTTGCTGCAATACGACATGGTGGTGTTGGAATATGGGTTGAACGCATTACAGAAAACCGTTGTCAATTACGACTTTTACGGGACAAAACTTGAAAAAGTAATCGACTACATAAAGGTTTGTTTCCCGGGGAGTGCGATACTGTTCGTGAGCGTTGGTGATGTTGGCATGAAAAAAGAAAACACCATCATCACGGCACCGGCGGTAAAACCTATGGTCGAGGCACAAAGAAAAGCGGCACAGAACCAGGAAGTCGCATTCTGGAACCTCTTTAGCTCTATGGGAGGCGACAACTCCATCCAACGCTATGTGAAAAACGGATGGGCAGCCAAGGACTATCTTCATATCAATCATAAGGGAGGGCACGAGATATCCAATTTATTGATACAAGCTCTCTATGAACAGCTGAAACTATACGACCAACAACCAAATTTTCAATAACAATTTAAATAACCAAACGTATGGCGAAAAATCTATTCAACAACTACCTGTCCAGCTTGTCGGTGGAACATGAATCTCAAGATTCACCTGACAACATGTTTGAACAAACAGACAGCACAAACCTTTTTGACTCAGAGCAAGAAAACGCATCCACTCCGATGCCCCGAAACAATGCATCCCCATCGAGGAATGTTTCCGCCCCCAAGAATAACCCTAAAAGCAATACCGACATGCAAAGTAATGAAAAACAGCAAAAAGCAATTATCACAAAAGACATGGTGATTACGGGTTCCGTTGAAGTCATAACCGACATGGAAATCCATGGAGTCGTGCATGGCAATGTCACAAGTCAAGGCAATCTTCTCATTACCGGCATCGTGGAAGGAGACATCGTGACAAAGGGAGCAACCATTGTCGCCTCCAAGATGCAAGCCAATATTTCCGCAAACGATTATATTGACATTCATGAGGATTGTGAAATCACGGGCGACTTGTCGGCCAACAACATTTCCGTCAACGGCTCCGTCAAGGGGAATCTGAATGCGTCGGGACATATCGCATTAAAGGAGAAATCGATGGTATTAGGCGATTTGCAGACAGGGTCGTTGGAAATCAGGAAGGGTGCTGTCATCAATGGCAAGATAGCCTTCACACCAACAAACTAAATAAACAATGTTCGACATAGAGTCGTTCCTTCACTTTTGGCAATATGATGCAGGAAACCCTCTGATGTTTACATCAAAGGGATTTCTGCTTATGTTTGCTGTCTTTTATTGTATATATTTTAGGATTCAGAGGCATTTCAATCTGCGTATAGTATATGTGACTCTGTTTTCCATCTATTTTTATTATCTTACAAGCGGCTTTTATTTTTGGTTGCTTGTTCTCATATCGTTTACAGACCACAGCATAGGCTTTTTTATTTACAACACGAAAACTCAATGGAGGCGAAAGCTTTTATTGTTGCTAAGTCTATCCATCGATTTGGGCTTGCTCTGCTATTTCAAGTACACCAATTTCACGCTCGAGATTGTGGACAATCTTGCCAACCGTCCATTCGAGGCAAAAAACATATTCTTGCCTATTGGCATTTCCTTCTACATCTTCCAATCACTGAGCTATGTAATCGACATCTATCGGCGACAATTACAGCCAACCGAAAAATGGGTGGATTTCATGTTCTTCTTGTCGTTCTTCCCACAGTTGGTGGCAGGGCCGATTGTGCGTGCCCGCAATTTCCTGCCCCAAATCATGACTCGACCCATCACCACCTTGCCGATGTTCAACAAGGGATTGATGCTCATCTTGACGGGCTTGATAAAAAAGGTTTTCATAGCCGATTTTATTGGGGCGAACTTTGTGGATAGGGTGTTCGACGCTCCCCAAATCTATTCTGGATTTGAAAACCTGATGGGCATTTATGGCTATGCCCTACAAATCTATTGCGATTTTTCCGGTTATACCGACATAGCCATCGGCATAGCATTGCTGCTGGGTTTTAAATTCCCCGATAATTTCAACAATCCCTACCGTGCTGCCACCGTGACGGAATTCTGGCATCGTTGGCACATCTCACTATCCACCTGGCTCCGAGATTATCTTTACATCTCCCTTGGTGGAAATCGGAAAGGCAACATACGCACCTATATCAACCTAATGATAACCATGCTTTTGGGCGGCTTGTGGCATGGTGCGGCATGGCATTTTGTTGTG
>JAUNNV010000056.1 GCA_030531335.1 Bacteroidales bacterium | reverse complement strand
CACGGCGACCAACCAAGTGAGAAAGTCCATCAAAGGCCCAATTCGGCCTCGTATGCAAGGATTGCCTCGACTATCAGCTCCGCAATAATTTGCTTGCCATTTGGTGACTGAAGGAAAGCAAGATCTGCGCGATTGTCCATGAATCCGCATTCGAGAAGGATTGCCGGACAAAGTGTCGCACGAAGCATTCCAATCCCTTTTATTCTCCAAAAATGTTCTGGAGGAAGTGCTCTGTTACCAAGAATGTTACGTCGGTCTGCCGCATTGAAAACCTTTTCGGCTAACCTCTTAGAGCAATTGCTGGCATTCTCCTCAGCCACAAATGGCATGAGACCTCTGGCTGAATGCCAGCCCTCGCCAGGAGCTGCATTGCAATGGATGCTGATGAGGACGCAGTTTTTCGAACCTTTCTCGGAACAGATTTTGTTGACGCGATGCACTCGCTCATTGATAGAGATGTCGCTGGCTTCTGGGACGACTGGGATGACTTCGTATCCACGATGGGAAAGACACTGCTCAAGCATTCTGACCTCTTCGCGGTTCCATGCAAATTCGTGAAAGCGACCATCGGGCGAACATTTACCTGCCGTCTGAATGCCGTGGCCATTGTCAAGCAAGATGGTCAACCGAGGCTTGTGTTGAACGAACGGTTGAGCGAACGAAAACGAAGTTGCAAAGATGCAACAAGCGAACAGGTTGAAATAATTTTTCATACATTCTTTTTTTTTAAAGAACAACACATGATTTAATCAATTCTCAGATGCTTTGCAAAGCTTGGATTTATTTTTCCGATGCAAATGTAATATAGCAATTTTTATCTTCAAAGCACTATCTTTCAGCATCTTTCATCCTCTTTCAGTCTCTTTCAGAGCCTCTCAGTTTCTTTCAGATTCTATCAGATTCAAAACAGGCCTCTAAAAAAAAATTACAGGCCTCTCATAAAAATTCACTGGCCTCAAAAAAATTTTTCGAGCCCAGTACTTTCATGGGTTCCGACGGGCGATGTGTGGCGTCCCAACCAAATGCGGCGACGCAAGGCGAACAGGTAAAAAATTTGGCAACTACCCAGGGTGTTGAAGAACCTTTCCTGAAAACAAAAACACGAAAATGAAGTTGTGGATTTGAGCCGATAGCTTGCATGAATTGCACAAACATACCAATATTCGACTCTGCAACAATTCGGAACACTGTAGTGATAATGAAGAAGAGCAATGCTCCTTCTACTAACATCAAATACAAGAATACACGAGACTTGATAGAAGATCAGGACGATAATAAATTAGACAGCAAAGCCTTATTTAATAAACTTGTCTGTCGTGAATCCCTTACAATCTCTGTCGAGGATATAAAAAAGGATTTTTCCCAGAATTGGGGTTTAGCGTTCTTCCTAACAAAAGATGAGAATCGAATTGTCAGGAATATAGAGTCAAACACAGTTACGCTTAAGACCTATTTCCCAGAGGTGTCACAGGGCATTATTGCCTACGACAAACTTAAAGGTGTTTCAACAAATGAGATTGACAATCGGGTATTTCATTCGGAAAATTATCGAGAAGGATATAGGAAGTGGCTACGCGGATTTGATGTCAACAAATATAGTGTTGTATGGAACACCCCTTCGGTGAAGACAAGTGGCAAACAGACAGATAAGGAAATATACGTTGATTATGACAATATACCTAAAGCGAGAGAGAGGAAATATTTTATTGGGAAACGAATGTTAGTACGTGAAATTACCAACCCTTTTATTTTTGCGGCAATCACAGATGAGGAACTATATCATGATCCTGCAATTCTTGTGATAAAGGATAGTACCAAATATTCACTTGAATTAACATGTGGCATATTAAATTCTCAGCTTGCTACATTCTATCATTTTAGGCACTCACCAAAGGCTACAAAAGGTGCTTTCCCAAAAATAATGATTTCTGATATTAAGAACTTCCCTCTTCCTGTTGTTGATAATTCAGAGTATGCAGACAAGATAACAAGTCTGGTTAGGAATATTCAAACTTACATTGAAAATGCTGAAGCTGACAAAGAGAAGATACCTGAATTAGAGTGGCAAATCGACTATTGGGTGTTCAAATTGTATGGGATGAAAGACGCTGACATCAAAATTATAGCTGAAGACTTCTTCGACAAGAAGCCTTCAGACTTCATCATAACATCCGAAGGAGAGTAAACCCAACGTGTCTGGAATTCTGTCTGCTCTCCCTGAAGCTGTTTTGAAATGTGTGGAATTGCAGCTTTACCTTGAATTACCCAAGTGATGACTCGAGCAACCGTTTCAACACCACAGTGGCCGAAATCTCGCGATTGGCCGCTTCGGGGATTACCAACGAGGTGGGAGCCTCTATCACGTCGTCGGTTACAATCATGTTGCGACGGACCGGCAGGCAGTGCATGAAGAAAGCGTTGTTGGTCCAGCTCATGTGCTCGGTATCGACAGTCCAGTCCATGTCCTTGAGCAGCACTTTCCCATAGTCGGCGAGATTGCTCACGCCAGGGCAGCTCCAGTTCTTGGCATAAATGAAGTCGGCTCCTTCAAAGGCTTTGCGTTGGTCGTATTCCACACGGGCACCACGCACGAATTTCGGGTCGAGCTCGTAGCCCTTGGGGTGGGTTATCACGAAATCCACATCCGCCTCGTTCATGAAGTCGGCGAACGAGTTTGGCACAGCCTGTGGCAGGGCCCTGGGATGGGGAGCCCAGGTAAGGACCACCTTCGGCCGCTCTGATTTCTTGTATTCCTCGATTGTTATCAGGTCGGCAAACGCCTGCAACGGATGCCCCGTAGCAGCCTCCATCGAGAACACCGGCTTGCCACTGTAACGGATGAACTGTCCCAAGATTTTTTCCGTGTAGTCGTCGTCGCGGCTTTCGAAGCGTGCAAAGCTGCGCACGCCTATCATGTCGCAATACTGCGACATCACGGGAATCGCCTCAAGCAGATGTTCGCTCTTGTCGCCATCCATCACCACGCCACGCTCGGTCTCCAGTTTCCATGCTCCCTGGTTCACATCGAGCACAATCACATCCATGCCAAGATTCCTGGCCGCCTTCTGAGTGCTCAGACGGGTCCGAAGGCTGTTGTTGAAGAATATGAGCAAGCACGTCTTGTGATGTCCCAGTTGTTCAAACCGATAGCGATCCTTCTTGATTTCAAATGCCTCGTTGAGGGCAAGCTTCAAGTCACCCAAGTCATATACGTTTGTGTAGGTTTTCATATTTGTCATCTTGTTTGTCCGTTTCCTTTAATAATCCATTTATAAGTGTTGAGTGCCTCCAACCCCATCGGGCCACGGGCATGAAGTTTCTGGGTGCTGATGCCTATCTCGGCTCCCAGCCCGAACTCGCCTCCATCGGTAAACGATGTGGGTGCGTTGTGATAGACGCAGGCTGCATCGACTGCCGTCAGGAAATAGTCGGCTGTCTTGTCGTTTTCCGTGATGATGCACTCACTGTGTCCTGAACCATATCTGGCAATATGTCCGACAGCCTCGCTGACCGAATCCACTACACGGACGGCCATCTTGTAGTCGAGAAACTCTGTCCCGAAGTCGTTTTCTTCGGCATGTCGCAACAACGAGACCGGGTAACGGTCTTGTAGCGTATGGAAGCTCGTGTCGTCGGCAAGCAATACGACATTGGCTTCCGCCAGATTGCCACACAATTCGGACAAGCCGTCGATTCTATGCCGATGTACCAACAGGCAATCGAGCGCATTGCACACGCTCACCCTGCGGGTCTTGGCGTTCGTGACAATGGCAATGCCCTTGTTGAGGTCGCCCGCTTCGTCGAAATAGGCATGACACACTCCGGCTCCCGTTTCGATGACAGGAACGGTGGCCTCACGTCTGACGAAGTCGATGAGGCTGCGTCCACCCCGGGGAATCACCAAATCCACCAAGCCATTGGCGTGGAGCAATGCGGCCGTACTGTCGCGACCCGAAGGAAGCAAGCATACCGTGTCGGACGAAATGCCATGTTCCAACAATACCCGACAGATAATCTCCACCAATTTCCCGTTGCTTGCCTCGGCATCGCTCCCACCTTTCAAGACACACGCATTTCCTGCCTTGAAACAAAGCGAGAATACATCGGGCGTAACATTGGGACGAGCCTCATAAACTATGCCAACGACTCCGAATGGCACACTCCGCCGGACGATGTTCAAGCCGTTGGGCCGACGTTCCTGACGGAGTATCCGGCCAATCGGTGATGGCAGCTCCGCAACTTGCCTGACACCTTCGGCAATGCCATGGATTCGCTCTGGAGAGAGTTTCAGCCGGTCGTACTTAGGATTGGATGCATCCATTCGGAGCAGGTCGCACTTGTTCGCATCGAGTATTTCATCCACTTGGGAATCCAAGGCTTGAACCAATGCCCGCAACACTCCGTCAATCGTCCCGGCCGACACAAACGACAATTCACGATAGGCACTCCGTGCGGCCTCAAAACACTGGTTATAATCAGTCATGACAATAGGAATTATGGTGTTCACACCTCCTGAGGGAGGAAAAGAGTATAGGGCAACGCTCGATTGCCATCGACAACATGAAGCAGCACGTCTTCACGCTTCCCATTGGCGATTACGACCTCTATGCCCCCCGCTGCCACCTGCCGGGCGACGGAGCTTTTCGTAAGCATTCCACCTCGTCCGAAAGCCGACTTCTCATTTCGGACGTAGTCCGTAAGGTCGTCGTCGGGCTTCACAATTGGGATGACCCGCGACGTAGGGCTTGCAATGTCGCCGTCATAGACACCATCCACATTGCTTAGGATAATCAGCAGGTTTGCGTGCATCATGTCGGCAATCAGTCCTGACAACTCATCGTTGTCGGTAAACATCAGTTCCGTAAGACTGACAGTGTCGTTCTCATTGACGATGGGAATGACCTTGTTGTTGATCATCACCTCCATGCAATGCTGCTGGTTCCGAAACAGTTCGGGAGTACGGAAATTGTCTTTGGTGGTCAGCACTTGGCCTACGAAAATGTTTTGGTCGTGAAACAATTCGAAATAACGGTTGATGAGCCTTGCCTGTCCGACAGCCGAAAACAACTGACGTTGCTCCACGCTGTTGAGTTCTCCTTGGACATTGAGGAAACTACGCCCGGAAGCCACGGCTCCCGACGAGACAATCACAATCTCGTGTCCTGCCCGGTGAAGCTCCGCTATCTGATCCACCAAGGCAGATATGCGGGTCACGTCAAGCGTGCCATTTACCCTTGACAAGACATTACTACCGATTTTTACTACTATACGTTTGGGCATGATTAGTTTGGGGTGAGTGTATGAACTGTCAGGAATCCACTTTCAGGCCAGCCTTCAAGGCCCGTATCACAGCCGAATCAAAGCCAGCATGGCTCATTTCGTTCAATCCCTTGATGGTCAGTCCGCCCGGGGTGGTGACCTTGTCGATGGCCACAGCCGGATGTATCCCTGTCTCGGACAGCAACGTTACGGCTCCCTGCATGGCTTGCATCGCTATCTGCCGGGCATTTTCCGGATAGAGCCCCATTTCCACACCTCCCTCGGCCATGGCCTGGATGAAACGCATCACATACGCAATGCCACAACCGGCGAGCATGTTTCCTGCCGCCAATGTCTTTTCATCGCATAGCTGTACGCGGCCTACAAGGGCAAACAAATCCAGAATGGTTGCGACTTCGTGGGGGGCGACGTTAGGGCCTGGCACGACAAAGCTCATGGCCTGATGGAATTCGGCGGCGACATTCGGCATCACATAGCAACATCTGAACCCTGGCCCAAGCCATGCGTTCAGCTTCTCCACGCCCACGTTGGCAGCAATGGACACGATGAGTTGCCGGGATGCCTGCAACGACGGCCTGATCGTTCCGACAACGCTCTCCACGAGCCAAGGTTTCACGGCAAGCACCACCACATCCGCATCCTCTACGGCAGCGGCTCCATCGAGGGTTGTGTGTAGTTCGTCGAAGGCTTGCCTGAACTTGTCGAGGGTTTGTTGTCGATGAGCCACAACGGTCAGGTCCTTTGCCAAGCCTTTTTTTGCCCAGCCTCTTATAAGGGCTCCACCCATGTTGCCTGCTCCGATTATCGCTATTCTCATCTCAACACCTTATTTATTTTCTGCAAGAAAAGTTCCGCTTCGTCCTCCGACACACAAAGTGGGGGCAACAGACGCAACGTGTTTGTGCCTGCACATCCCGTAAACACGTGTTCCTCGAACAGCAGGCGGTTGCGGATTTCCTTGTATGGCACATCCAGTTCTATGCCTATCATCAATCCCTTGCCTCGTATTTCCTTTACATGGGGAAGGCACATGGACTGCAACCGTTCCATCAGGAACGCTCCAATCTTGGCCGCATTCTCCACCAAGTGTTCCTGCTCCATGACCTCAATCACAGCCAAGGCAGCCGAACATGCCAGATGATTTCCTCCGAAAGTGGTTCCCAACTGGCTTTTCACTGGGACGAACTTAGGACTTATCAGTACAGCCCCCATCGGGAATCCGTTGCCTATGCCCTTGGCCACCGTGATGATGTCGGGGCGTATGTCGGCGTACTGATGCGCGAAGAACTTACCGCTACGTCCGTAACCCGATTGTATCTCATCGAGAATCAACACGGCCCCCGTTTGTCCGCAGAGGCGGCTGAGTTCTTGCAGGAATGCGGCATCGGGCACCTGGATGCCTCCGACACCTTGTATTCCTTCGATGATCACCGCACATACGTCGCCTTTTTCGAGTTCGGCTTTTGTGGCTTCAGTGTCGTTCAATGACAGGAACGTCACATGCCCGTTGTCATTAATCGGAGATACTATTTTCGGATTGTTGGTTACCTCCACGGCCAGCGAAGTGCGGCCATGAAACGCTTTGTTGAAGGCAATGACCCTTGTCTTCCCCGTATGGAACGATGCAAGTTTCAAGGCATTCTCGTTGGCCTCGGCCCCGCTGTTGATGAAAAACAGTTGATAGTCGTCGTAGCCCGACAGGCGACCCAGCCCGTCGGCCACTTGCTGTTGCAGCTTGTTGACGACCGAATTGCTGTAGAAGCCAAGCGTAGCCACTTGCCGGCTGACGCTCTCCACATAGTGGGGATGGGCATGGCCAATGGAAATGACTGCATGGCCACCATAAAAATCCAGGTATTCCTGCTCCTTGTCGTCCCACACACGGCATCCCCTACCTTTTACTATGTTTATGTCAAACAATGAATAAACGTCGAATAATTTCATAATTAGAAAGCTGATGGTTTAAGTTTCAGTCCAACGGTCTCTTCCAAGTTGAAGAGCAGATTCATGTTGTGCACGGCCGTTCCGCTCGCACCCTTGACGAGATTGTCGATACACGAGACAATAAGCAGCTTGTCGCCATGTTTCTCCAAATGAATCAAGCACTTGTTGGTGTTCACGACTTGCTTCAGGTCGATTGGCTCGTCGATGATGAACACAAACGAGTCCTCGGCATAGTATTCGCGGTAGATGCGCTTCAACTCATCAAGGCCTACCTTGTTTTTCACAACGGCAGTACAGAATATGCCGCGTGAGAAATTTCCCCGATAGGGAATGAAGTCTATTTCCGAATGGAAACTATGTTGCAACTGTTGCAGCGATTGCTTGATTTCCGGCACGTGCTGGTGCTCGAATGGCTTGTAGATGCTGATGTTGTCGTTTCGCCAACTGAAGTGACTGGTGGCACTGGGTTTCACCCCCGCCCCCGTGCTCCCGGTAATGGCATTGACCATGATGTCGTCGTTGAGCATCAGTTGTTTGGCCAAAGGCAACAGAGCCAGCTGGATGGCGGTGGCAAAGCATCCGGGATTGGCCACATGCTTGCAATGGCATATTGCGCGTCGGTTCAACTCGGGCAGGCCATACACAAAGTCGTGGTCATCGGCCTTCATTCGGTAATCCATGCTCAAGTCTATTATCCTCAGGTCTTCAGGAAGCTCATGGGTTTTCAAAAACTTCCGGGTGTCGCCGTGGGCAGTGCAGAAAAACAACACGTCAATCGCATCGAACGGCATCGCGTCGGTGAAACGCATGTCCGTTTCGCCATACAAGCCTTCGTGTACCGCCGCAAGTGGATTGCCTGCATTGCTGGTGCTGTTCACAAACACCAAGTCCACATCCGGGTGGTTGAGCAACAACCGTATCAGTTCGCCAGCCGTGTAGCCTGCGCCTCCTATTATTCCAACTTTTATCATATCGTTTTCTTATTCATTTGCAATCGGTGATGAGTCCATCAAATGGCGTCGTCCTTGTGGTTGTTGTAATATACGCGAAGAGGGGTGCTGGTTACCTTGATGAATCCCTTGGCATCCTCGGCGGTCCAGCCTTTTTGCATTTCACCATACTCGCCAAACTTTGTCTTCACCAAATCGTCCTTGGAATCAACGCCGACCGTCGAGAACGAAAGTGGGCGAAGTTCCAGGATAGCCGTACCATTTACGTTTCTCTGACTTTCCTGCAGCATGGCCTCAATGTCGCGCATGACAGGCTCCAAGTACTGGCTTTCGTGCAAGAACATGCCATACCAATTGGCAACCTGATCCTTCCAGTATTGCTGCCACTTGCTCAGCGTGTATTTCTCAAGGAAACGGTGGGCACCGATAATCAGCATGGGCGCGGCAGCCTCAAAGCCCACACGTCCTTTGATGCCTATGATGGTATCACCCACATGCATGTCGCGACCGATGCCGTATGGAGCCCCTATTTCCTCCACCTTTTGGATGGCCTTGATAGGGTCGTCGAACACCTCGTCGTTCACAGCCTTCAGCTCTCCTCTTTCGAAGGTCAGCCTCAACTGTTCCGTTCCGGTCTTCGTGACTTGCTTCAAGTAGGCGTTCTCTGGGAGTCCCTGTGTGGAATCGAGTATTTCCCCCCCACAGATGCTGGTGCCCCAGATACCTACATTATACGAATATTTCAATTTCGCAAAATCGGCATTGAAGCCATGTTTGTTGAGATAATCCACCTCGAACTGGCGCGTAAGAGCCATGTCGCGTGTGAGCGTAATGATCTCAATGCCCGGAGCGAGTACAAGGAAAGTCATGTCAAATCGAATCTGGTCGTTGCCCGCGCCGGTAGAGCCGTGGGCTATGGCATCGGCACCGATTTCGTTGGCATAACGGGCTATGGCAAGGGCTTGGAAAATACGTTCAGAACTGACTGATATAGGATAGGTGCCGTTTCGGAGTACATTGCCAAACACCATGTATTTCAAGCTTTTCGCATAATATTCCTGCGTCACGTCCAAGGTGACATACTTCACGGCCCCAAGTTTGTAGGCATTCTCCTCGTTCGTTTTCAGCTGTTCGGTGCTGAATCCACCGGTGTTGGCACAAGCCGCATATACATCGTAGCCTTTTTCCTTTGCCAGATACATCACTGTGAACGATGTGTCCAATCCGCCACTGAAAGCCACCACTACTTTTTTCTTATTTTCCATGTTCCAAATTCTATTAGTAATGAATATTTTTTAAGACATCCGTTCTGGATTCTATATCTCTTGACTGTCTTCCTTATGTTGTTCTGGGTCGTAGAGCATGGCTGTACAGATACAGAATTTACGATTTTTCTCCAACAGGATTTCGTGGTTCGTACATCCCTCGCAACCCTTCCAAAAGGCTTCGTCATCTGTCAACTCATTAAATGTCACGGGCACATAGCCGAGTTCTGTGTTCATTTTCATGACGGCGGCACCGCTTGTCAGACTGAAAATCTTGGCATGAGGCCAACGCATACGAGCCAGACGGAACGACGCGGCCTTGATGCGTCTGGCAAGTCCGATACCCCGATAGACTGGGTGGACAATCAACCCGGAGGTGGCCACGTAGGTTCTGTTGCCCCAGGATTCGATATAGGTAAACCCGGCAAACGTGTTGCCGTCGAGGGCGATGATGGCCTTTCCCTCGCGCATTTTTGTTGCTACATATTCATGTGTACGTTCCGCTATACCGGTTCCGCGTACCTTGGCTGATTCACGGATGGCATTAAGTATGTCATCGACATAAACCTCGTGCGAGGCATCAGCAATCATTACGTCAATATCTTCTACTTTCATTTATATAGATGTTTTTTACATGTTCGGTATTATTTGCAACAAATCGTTTTTCACACTGCTGCGGGTGCAACGTTCGCTAAGAATCAGCAAAATGGTGTCGTCGCCAGCTATGGTACCAATGATTTCCGGGAAATTCTTGTTGTCTATGTCGTAAGCCAAGCTGCTGGCATATCCCGGACGAGTTTTGATGACAGCCAGATTGTTCGAGAACTCTATGGACACAAAACCGGTTTGGCGCATCATGTCATAAGTGTTTGCATGTTCGGAAATGCGTCTGTAAAGTGTATTGTTGGGCAACACATACACATATTTGCCATCCATCGTTGCGGCCTTTGCCACCTTCAGCTGCTTCAAGTCTCGGCTCAATGTGGCCTGGGTCAAGGAAAAGCCTTCGGCAGACAGGGCTTGCAACAATTCTTCCTGACAACTCAGCTCTTGGCTCGAGATGAGCATCTTGATGGTTTCCAAACGGGTTGTCTTTGTCTTCATGCTGAATATTTATTCTTTTTCGGCTGCAAAATTACCACTTATTTCCGAATATTGATACACATCGGCTGTTTTTTCGTTGAATAAACTAAAAAAACATTCATTGTCACGCCTAAGAAGCTGCTTGCGGCTTCCAACAGATTCGGGAAGCTGGGGCGATGCCTTCATCGGCATCACGACAGTAGATATTGGAGTTTTTGAGGATTAGGCAACCCATAATTACACGGCAAAATGTGTGGATAATGTTTTTTTTATTATTTTTGCGCAAACAAGTAGTATAGCGCAAGAAATCGTCAGCTAAAAATGAAAATAAGTGTTGTAGGAACTGGAAAAATCGTGGGTGAGGTTCTTGAAATGCTTCATCGAGAATTGCCCGGAAAAGTGGAGGTGACCGGCATCTTTGCCCGCGAGCAGAGCGTTGAACACGCCATTGACTTGTGCCAACAATATGCCCCGACAGGATTCGTATATACCGACTACGACCGAATGTTGGCCGAGGCGGAAGCCGATTTCGTGTATGTGGCCAATGCCAACCACGTGCACTACGAATATGCCGCACGGGCCATCCGCACCCAACACAACGTGATTGTGGAAAAACCCATAGCCAGCAATCGATCCGAAACGGAACTCCTCCTCGACCTTGCCATACAATGGGGAGTGTATTGTATGCCAGCTTACAGCCTGCTCTACATGCCATTGTTCTTCCGACTCAACGAATACCTGCCCCGACTGGGCACCATACGCATGGTGAACTGCTGCTACGCACAGTATAGCAGCCGCTACGACAAGTATCTGCGAGGCGAGGTGACTCCCACCTTCGACCCGGCCTGTTCAGGAGGAGCGTTGATGGATCTCAACGTGTATAACCTCTGTTTCCTCATCGGCCTGTTCGGTCCGCCACGCACGGCATACTTCATGAAGAACACTGGCCACAACGGCATTGACACCAGCGGCACCATGCTGCTCCACTACCCCACCTTCGTGGCAAGCCTGAGTGCTGCCAAGGATAGCGACGGACACTCCTTCGGCTGCATACAAGGCGAGCTGGGCTACATCGAGGTGAAGGGTTCGGTAAGCGTGCTGCAGGAATTCACTGTACACCTGCGGGGCGAGGAGCCTGTGACCTTCCGCGCCACCGAAGGCAGCCACCGTCTGGGCTACGAGTTCCAAGCCTTCTGCGACCTGATTGAGAACCCCATGCAGTGCCACCTCAACGTGCCCTACCTCAACAGCGTGGCCTTGGAAGTGGCCATCGCCATGGAACGGATGCAAATCTTGCTATAGACAAAACCATCGAAATGTCGAATTATCGAAAAAAACAACAACCATCATGAAAAAACTACGTTTCGCCATCCTTTTCCTGCTGACAGTCATGCTGTCGGCTTCTGTCTGTGCCGGCAATCTGTTGCAGGGCAAGACCATTTTGTTTGTATATGGAGGCTGGGAGGGCCACGACCCCGTAGGCTGCCGCGACTTGTTGGTGCCATGGATGAAGTCGGAGGGCGCACAAGTCATCGTGTCCGACAGCTTGGGCGTGTATAAGGACCAAGCTCTGATGAGTCGAGTGGATGCGATTGTGCAGACATGGACCATGGGCACCATCACCGCCGAGGAAGAACGCGGATTGCTACAGGCCGTGAAGAGTGGAGTCGGCATGGCCGGTTGGCATGGCGGCACCGGAGACGCTTTCCGAAACAACACGGAGTATCAGTTCATGATAGGAGGACAATGGGTGGCGCATCCTGGCAACCAAATAGATTATGAGGTGAACATCACCGACCATACGGATGCAGTGACGAGAGGTATCAACGATTTTCCGATGCGGAGCGAACAATACTACATGCACGTCGATCCAAACGTGAAGGTGCTTGCTACCACTCGCTTCGCCGGCAAGGCCGCTGAATGGATTGAAGGTTGCATCGTTCCTGTGGTGTGGAAGAAACACTATGGCAAGGGGCGTGTGTTCTATTCATCGCTTGCCCACACCGCCGCCGACATGCAAGGCGAGGCACTCACCATCATGCAACGTGGCATCTGCTGGGCAGCCATGAGCCGTGGTGGTCAACGTGAAAACCTGGTGAGCCCTGTGTATGGCAGCGGAAAATAAGAATTTCAAAAGCTGAAGGCAAACAGACAAGATAACGGGTTCGGCTGGCCTGTTTGCGATACGATACAACACGAACCTCAAAAAAACACACAATCATGAAAAAAAACATCTACACCACCATGAGGTGTATGCTATGTGCAAGCATGGTTCTTCTAAGTCTCGCCTGTGGCAACAAGCAAACGGGACCGTTAGTTACCAAGGAAAAAGTCGTCCATCCCTGCCTGTTGCTTAAGGCTGGCGAAGAAGACAAGATTCGCGAGAACCTCAAGAAATCGGAAGAATTGCGCATTCTGGAAGCCAACATCTTCAAGGCAGCCGATGCAGCAGTGGAAAAAGAGTCGTTGGAACGCAAGAAGGAAGGAAAGCGCCTGTTGGGCGTATGCGGCGTGTATGTGCAGGAAATGTTCGCCTTGTCGTATGCCTATCGCATGACCAAGGACGAGAAATATCTCAACGCTGCGGTGAAACGTCTTGAGAAAGCCTCGTCGTTTGTGGATTGGAACCCCTCGCACTTCCTCGATGTGGGCGAGATGTCCATGGCTATGGCCATCGGCTACGACTGGCTCTACGACAAGCTGTCCGACAAGACCAAGCAGA
>JAUNNV010000193.1 GCA_030531335.1 Bacteroidales bacterium | reverse complement strand
TGACAGCCACGTCTCCGCCTTTGGGAGGTGCCGCCTCGAAGGCCGGAGCTATCTGTCGCACTCCATGCGAGGCGTAGAAAAGGTGGGCCTGCCGATTCATCACATTGCCCAGATAGGTGAGTTGATCTTGCGGATAATCGTGCTGGGTGGAAGCGACACGCGACGTAACCTGTCTATAACATACGCGGCGCGTGGCGGCAAGCAGTTCCACCAATTGCCTTCTCCACGCATTGACCACCGAAGAAGGAATAAAGTAAGCCGAACAGTCCGCAACATCGATATCGGATGCCTCAAAGGCTGTATTACCTAATTTTCCAAGCTGGAACCTTAGATTTTCGCCTTGCGGAATACGCGCCTCCTGTTTGGTGTATGGGAACGACAGGCAAGCGCGACATCCATCTTCATCGTCAGCCGAAAGCGTAAAGCCGAAAGGATTAGGTCTCATGGTCAAATCGACTCTGATTTTTCGTTCGGCAGTCTTGCCTTGCATTACATTTTCGAACGACTGGCAGTAGTTGCGGTAGATTTTCATCCTCGGTTGGATTGCAGGCATCTTGGCAGGATAAAGGCGATTCCCCTCTACACGGTTCAGCCGGAATCCACACAGATTGCTTGTGTCGTCGATGAAGCACAAGCCATCGCCATTGTTGAACCCTTTCAGTCCTGCCACCGTAAAGCTGTTTCTACCTACTTCCTTCACGACACCCATCTCCTCGCCCAACGATTTCGGCGTATCGAACGAGAAAATGTCCGTCGTACGTCCGTGCAGGAAATAATGCGTGCTTCCACGACTGAACGTCTTGTCGAGTTGAGGCTCAAAGCTGAAATGTTCCGTTCCCGATGACGAGCGGACATACTCCTTACGACATCGGAAAATCGCGTCGAGCCGACGGCGATAGAACGCCGTGACATTCTTGACATACGACACATCCTTCAACCGTCCCTCTATCTTCAACGACACCGCACCAGCGTCGAGGATTTCCTCAAGCACATCGCTCTGGTTCAAGTCCTTCAGCGAAAGCAGATGTTTTTTCCTCGCCACGATTTTCCCATCCGCATCGACCATGTCGAAAGCCATCCTGCAAAACTGTGCGCACTCGCCTCGGTTGGCACTGCGATGGAAACAAGCCTCGCTCACATAGCATTGTCCCGAATAGCTCACACATAGCGCACCATGCACAAACACCTCAAGCCGGGCATCGGGCACTTCCCGATGAATCCGCGCGATTTCCTGTAGTGAAAGCTCACGAGCCAGCACTATCTGTCGAAAACCAGCCTTGCTCAGGAAGCTCACCTTTTCGGCAGAACGATTGTCGGCCTGTGTGCTGGCATGAAGGGGGATGGGAGGAATATTGAGCTGTAGCAACCCCATGTCCTGCACGATGAGCGCATCCACTCCGATGCGATGGAGATTCCACACAAGCTGTTCGGTCTCAGGTAGCTCACTATCACGCAATATGGTGTTAAGGGTGACATATACCTTCGCGCGATACCCATGAGCAAAAGCCACCAACTTCCCGATATCCTCCAAAGAGTTTCCTGCGGCGGCACGGGCTCCGAACTTGGCGGCCCCGATATAAACGGCATCCGCCCCATGGGTTATGGCTGCCATGCCACACTCAAGGTCCTTGGCGGGAGCCAACAGTTCGATGGCAGTCGGCAGATTGCTCATGGTCTTTCCCCCGTTACCCAATCGTATGGTGTTTCTTGATAGACGTAATAGTTGAGCCAATTGCTGAAAAGCAGGTTTCCCGAACTGCGCCAACGCACCACAGGAGGTTCCGAGGGATTGTCGTTGGCATAATAATTCTTCGGCATGTCAATGGGGAGTCCCTTGTCGAGATCGCGACGATACTCCGTGTCAAGTGTCAGGGGTGAATACTCGGAATGTCCCGTAATGTAGAAGTCACGGCCATTGGCATCCATCACCATGTAAATGCCCGACTCGTCGCTCTCCGACACTATTTGTAGGCCAGGCACACGCTCCACCTCCTCGCGCCGCAATTCTATGTGCCGACTGTGGGGGATGAAAAAGCGGTCGTCGAAGCCGCGGAAAATAGGCAGTTTGGGCTGCGTGGCGTAATGTTCGAAAATGCCGAACACCTTGGCTGGCACGCGATGCTTCTGGATGCCATAGAAATGATAAAGAGCCGCGAAACCCGCCCAGCAGACGTAGAGGGTCGAAGTGACATGGGTACGCGCCCAATCGAACACGGCCGTCACCTCCTCCCAGTACGTCACCTCCTCGTACTCATAATCCTCAAGCGGTGCGCCCGTAATGATAAGTCCGTCGTAATGCTCACGCCGCATCACGTCAAAATCGCGATAGAACGCCTGCATGTGCTCAATCGGAGTGTGTTTGGGCGTATGGCTGCGCAATTTCATGAACGAGAGTTCCATCTGCAAAGGTGAGTTGGACAGCAGGCGCACCAAATCGGTCTCAGTGGTAATCTTGATGGGCATGAGGTTGAGCACGGCAATCTGCAACGGACGGATGTCTTGCGACACGGCCCTCGACTGGTTCATCACAAATATAGTCTCCGGCTTCAGCAACTCAATGGCAGGCAGTTTGTCGGTTAAGTTCAGCGGAATGATATATTTTACTTTTACACAATTTACTATTTCACAATGAAGCCTCCTTTGGAAAACTCACAGCCACATTATTGTTGGTTGTAAAAGCCAAACGACTTG
>JAUNNV010000055.1 GCA_030531335.1 Bacteroidales bacterium | reverse complement strand
GCGCTCCAGAATCTGCGCGGTGTTCACCAGGAAGCCATCCATGCCGGGGCGCGGCCTTGGCTGCATCAGACATACAAGTGTTGCAAAAAATGTACGAGTTTTCCCTCAGATCACAAAATATAAACAGCTAATCGGCAATAAGTTATATGTTAAATCCTACATAAATTAAATGGTATTCCATAAGCCCTTCCGAGAGTCTTTTAGACTAATATTTATGGGCTACAATTTAAGACGAACGGTACATAAAATCGTACTAAGTTATTTTTTAATCATTACTTCAAGGCAGTTTCTATTTTTTTTACAGCTCTCTCGCAAGGGAGATTCTGGGCAGAAATTGGGAATCTCCTCAGTTCTTCGATTCCCCCTTTACACCCTCTCGCTTCCCCTGTTGTTCTGGAGGGGAATGGAAACATCAATCGGGGAAGAGTGGGAACCTGCTTGATGTCCTCATTCGCATTGCAAGTTGCCACCATCCATGATGGTGCCGTGCTTCAGGAAGGGGGCTTTCAGAGTCTTCCTGCCCAAATGGTATTTGCCGGTGCAGTTGTCGTTCCGCGTGATGACGAAATCATGTCCGTTTTCCAGATGGACGGTCGCCTTGCTGAATGTCGGGATGCCGAGAGCATACTCCCCACTACCAGGACATACGGGATAGAAGCCGAGGCTTGAGAACACGTACCATGCCGACATCTGGCCGGCATCGTCGTTTCCGCTGAGGCCTCCGGGTGTGTTCCTGTATTCGGAGCGAAGGATGTCGGCCACCACCTTTTGCGTCTTGTCGGGTCGGCCAATCCAGTCGTATAGGTATGCCACTTGGTGGCAGGGCTCGTTGCCGTGCCAGTAACGTTTCTCGGAGAACATCGAGTCGAGCCGTGCCTCGAACTCTTCTTTCCCGAGATATTCTACCAATCCATCGATGTCGTGAGGAACGAACCAGCTGTAGTGGCATGGGGTTCCTTCGGTGATGAAGCGGGTTTTCGTAAGGTAATTGTCGTCGTTCAGAAACGTGCCGTCCCCGTGTCGTCCTTGGGGGTATTTTGTGCGCGGGTCGAAGACGTTCCTCCAGTTTGCCGACCTGGCCTTGAGTGTGGCCGCATCATCTTTGTAGCCGTTCGCGTCCAGAAGCAGCGACGCACACCAGTCGTCGTAAGCATATTCGAGGGTACGGCTTGTCTGCTCATCACGGTGGAAGGCATCGGTGACGTGCTCTTCCAAAGGCAGATAGCCCAGACGCATGTAGGGTTCCAACGCCCTTCGGCCGCGACCGTCCTTGTAGAGCGCGGAGTCGGGTGTCTCGAAGGCGTTTTTCCTAACGGCTTCGCAGGCCGTGGCCACATCGAAATTTCGGATACCTTTTGCATACGCATCGGCGATGATGCTTACGGCATGGTCGCCAATCATGGCACTGGTGTAGCTGCCCCAGCAGGGGAATATCGGGAGCCACCCGCCTCGCTTGTATTTTCGGACGATGGCCTGTATCATCTCCCCGCTCTTGTGCGGATGCAGGATGGTCAACAGGGGATGAAGCGCACGGAAGGTGTCCCACAGGCTGAAATCGTCGTAGTCCGGAGTCTCGCTGAAGTCGCTCACCGTCCTTGGCAAAAGGGATGTTCTCCACAGCGATGAGTAGAAATGTCTTACGGCCTCTTCCTCTCCTTCGACTTCAATCTGTGCGAACACACCGTTCCATACTTTTTGGGTTGTCGCTCTGACCGTATCGAAATCCCAATCCATGATTTCAGCGGCCAAGTTGGCCGCAGCCCCTTCGGCCGACCTGAACGAGGTGCCCATCCTCACCATAAGGGGTGTCTCCGACGGCTCGAATGTCAGTTTCATCTCGCGTGCGCCGACATATTCTGCCTTTACAACCGGGCGGCTGAACTCGGCATACATCCATCCTGAGTATCCTGCCGGGGTTCCCCAACCCTGATAAATCCGATGGACTGGATTCTCTCCCATCAGTTTCCCATCGACGAACGAAATGCTGCCTGCCTCATAAATGGTGTTCACCCCGACGATGAGGCTGTCGGTGTCGAGCCGGAAAATGGCACTTCGGCTCCGTGCTGTCATTTCGTAGTGCCCATAACGATAATAAGCGGGATTGGCCTCCTCGATGGAATGGTCCATCGGCACGGAAGCGCAGCCTGGTATCAGATAAAACGAGCCATAGTCTTGTGTGGCGCTGCCCGTCATCCAGTGGGATGCCCTGAACCCCATCCATTGCTTGGCACCGTAGTAGTAGGGAGCCACCCCTTTTTTCTCGGTAATGTCGGTCTGGGGTGTCCAGAATGTCATCCCATGGGGTTCGGTGACACACGGCAGGCAGTTTCCATAGACTTCACCATTGGCACCGAAAATGCTGGCAGAGGGCATGTCGGCCGCGTCGGTTCCGATGCGTGTTTCCACCATGTCGGCGGTCAGGCTTTTCACGGTGGTTGGCCTCTGGGCGCAGGAACAGGCCAACAACACAACGGTAGATAGGAGTATAGACGACTTTTTCATTGGAAGATATTGGGCGTGATTATGTGCGACGATTCTCTTCTTGTCTTGAATCATAATTCTTAATTCTCATGGCAGCATCAGTTGGGCGTGTCGGATGTACTTGCGTTGCCATGTGTAGGTGATGTGGATGGCGTTGTCGGTACCTTGGATGACGGCCGGGTAGGAGTATTCGCCTGGTTGCGTCTCCAAGTCGAGTAGCTTGTTCCATTTCACTCCGTCGTCCGACAGGAACACCGACAGGGGCGAACGCGGTCCACCACGCTTGCCAGGAGTGTTTCCCACAGGATTGCACACCAGCAGGAAACGTCCGTCGTGCAGGGTTACGGCATCGAGACCAGAGTTGTTCTGGGGGAAGTCCATAAAGCTGACATCGCTCCAAGTGTCGCCATTGTCGCGACTGAAGGTCTGGGCGAGCCTGCCGTTTTTCGAACGTGCCACCGCCTGCAGGCTGCCATCGGGGTGGATGAGTATGGACGGCTGGATGACGTAGGCAGAGTCGGGAGCGTTGATGGGTCCCACCTTGCGCCAGGTCTTGCCCCGGTTGTCGGAAATCTCGAAATGTATGGACCACCCATTGCGTTCGTCGCTCGATGGGGCGACGATGCGTCCGTTGGCAAGCATCACAGGCTTGTTCTTGATGGCTCCAAACATGCCATCCTTCACCACCTTGTCGGATTTCCACGAGGCGCCTTGGTCGTTGCTATGGGCGATGTGGCCTTTCCACTCCTTCACTTTGGGGCCTGTCTTGTAGAACAACATCAGCTGCCCTTCCTGAGGCTGGAACAACACGGGGTTCCAGCAGGCATGCCGCGCGTCGCGTGCAATCACCGCCGGACGGCTCCACTCGCCATCGAGCGGTTTCCTGGCGCACCAGATATCAACATCGTCGGCACTCTCGCGTGTGCCCCCGAACCATGCGGCAAGCAAGGAGCCGTCGGTCAGTTCTACGATGGTGGAGGCATGGCACGAGGGTGTGGGCGCATGTTCTTGGAAAATGAACTCCTGCGTCAGCTCATAGCTGTTATAACGGTAGAGTGCAAAACTGTTCCTTTCAGGTAACGAGAAGCAAATATGCCCGTTTTCATCGGTCTGTACTGTCGTTTGTGTACCGTTGCCACACACCGATTCGAGCCTTATCCGCAGGTTGGCGGGAAGCCAGGTGTGGATATTGCCGGTAGGGCTGTCGTTGTCTTCGCGGAACACCAGGAAGTAGCCCGAGTGGTCGGATGTGATGGACTGGAATCCTGTCCACGAACGTCCAGAAGGCTCTTCGCCTATGGGAAAGATGAAACCTTGGTGGATGTCGTTGCGTACGGCCTTGTATTTCTCTACGAACGGCTTGATGGCCGGTATGGCCTCTTGCGGCAGGCCGGTGGCCTCCATCCAGGCAAGGGGCTCGCCCATCATGGCAATGGCAAACACGTAGTCGAAGTCGTAGCGTTGTGGGGCAAACGCGTCGTTTGCAGGATATTTGTCGGCGTTGCGCCATTTGTTCAGAAACTCAATCTGCAATCGCTCGGGCTGCACGTAGTGTGAAAGTTGCCACAACGAGCGCAGGGTTCGATAAGGATAGTAGTTGCCCCAGTCGGTGTAACGGTTTTCAAGGAAGATGTTGCCATACTCGTTCATGGTGAGGAAACCGAACCGACGGCCTGCCGTCACGTCGAGGTTGAACACCACTTGTTGGTGGGTCGCCTCCATGACGCAGTCGAAGAGTTTGCGAAGGTTCTCTTCCGCCGTCTTCGTCGCAATGCGTATGCCATCTATCTTGAAATGGCAAATGCCATACTTCTTGTGCAGGCCGATGATGGCGTTGGCATCGTGTTCCCAATCGGCAAACTCGTTTTGGATGCTGGGGTTGAACCACAGCCCTATCTTCATGCCCAAGCGTGTGGCCTTATCGACCACCGACTGAAGTCCGTGGGGGAACTTGAGGGTGTCGGGTTTCCAATAGTCGGTTCTTGCCCAGATGTTCTCGAACGAGCCCTTGGCTACCTTCGAGTTGGGGCTCTTGCCGGTTTGCCACCCGTCGTCGAGCTGATACACGTCGATGCCTATCTGATGGGCGTAATCGAGTTCGCGGAGGCAGAATTGCTCGTTCACCCTGGAGTCCTGACTGCGGTCGCCCCATGTGTTCATCATCACCATTTCATCGCGCAAGGGCTGGAATGAGCGAAGTCTTTTCTGATAGCTGCGCAAGGCCATCATGGCCGACAGGTCGCTGCCGTCGGTCACTCCCAACACACAGCCGTTGAGGTGGGTCCACTTGTCGGGCACGATGTGTTCGGGCGATACGCCAAGGCCTGTCACCGTGAACGTCCCGAAATTGGAAATGAAATCCGCACCGCCGTATGCTATCTGGGCATCGGGATTGGGCGACTCCTTGATGAAGAACAGTCCTTGTGGAGTGTCGCCGTCATGGAGCAACAGGAAATTGCCCCGATGCGAGGTCTTGCGGTAGGATATGAAGCTGTTTGTTTTCACCAGGTTGTCGTTCCAGTCGGTCACATCGACGAGTTCCACCACCTTCCCATGCCAATGTTTCCCCTGTAGCCGTACTCCATCGATTGTGGGCTCGTCGGCCAGTGTCACCATGTCGTGAGCCGACTCGATGTTTTTCTTGTCAACGGCTCCAATCTTTTCACCATTGTGTGTCGGTGCGACGTGTCCCTTGACCCACGTGTCGCAGGCGATGGCAGGCGTGTCGTCGTAGATGCGGAACACGCGGTGAACCTGCAGGCTGTCCATCGAATAGCGTACATGGACGGCCAGATAGGCTTCATGAATGTCGTTTTCGGCCACCTTCTCCACCTTGAGCGAGGCATTGGCACCGGGGTGGGGCGATTTTGTGATGACCATGTCGGGTTCGTGTTGGCTCATAGGGTAGGAGATGCCTTTCTGCTTGTTGATGATGGCTGTGGTGCACAGGTTCCCACCATTCCATACAAACTTGCGCTCTATGCGCGAGTTGCCCATTACCAAAGTGTCGTTGTCCAAGTGGGCATAGCCTTGCTGTTGTGCCACCAAGGTGTTGCCGCTGAAAACAAGGAGGAGAACCGATGAAATCAGCGTTTTTCTCCATGTCGAGTGTCGGGTGACACGAGATTGTGTGGTCATGATACCGTTGTGTTTTCAGAAAAAAAATCCTTATTTGTTTCCTTTCAATGCCTTGGCTGCCGCCTCGCGTTGTTTGCACAAGTCCGTCCATTTCGGTGACTGTTCCTTGAGTTGGTTCAATCGGCCGATGACCTCGGGGATGTTTATCTTCTGCGGACACATCTGCGCACAGCTTCCACATTGCAGGCACTGTGTGGGTTGCTTTTCGGGTGGAAGGGCCTCCAGCTTCATGATTGGAACCAGTGAGAAGCCAAGGTTGAGATCGTTGTAGGAGTTGATCAGCGAAGGTATGTCGAGTTCCTGCGGACAGCTGCTGCAGCAATACCGGCAGGTGGTGCACGGCACGGAGCTGCGCTTTCCGTCGGCGATGGCTTGGAGTAACTGCAGCTCGGTGTCGGAGAGTAGGCTGGTGCGTTCGAAGGTGTCGATGTTGTCCTTCATCTGTGTCAGACTCGACATTCCGCTCAGAATCATCGTGGGCTGGGGCACCGTCTGCAACCAGCGGAAAGCCCATGCCGCCACGCTCTCATCGGGTCGTGCCTGGAGCAAGGGCGCCGCTTCGTCGGCCGACAGGTTGGCCAGCAGGCCACCGCGTACAGGCTCCATCACCCACAGCGGAATGTTCCGTTGGCGAAGCAATTCGCACTTCTTGTCGGCGTGCTGCAAGTTCCAGTCCAAGTAGTTCACTTGAAGCTGGCAGAAATCCATGTGGATCCCGTATGGCGAGTCGAGGAAACGCTGCAATACGGGGTATTCGCCATGGCAGGAGAATCCCAGGTGGTGAATCCTGCCTTTACGTTTTTGTTTCACGAAATAGTCGAGCATACCCCATTGTTTGTCGAGATACACGTCGATGGACTTCTCATAGACGTTGTGCATGAGGTAGAAGTCGAAATAATCGACCTTGCACTTTTGCAGCTGTTCCTCGAACACCTCGTCGGGATGGTATTCGCTGGCAATCTGGTGTCCGGGATATTTGTTGGCAAGGAAGAAACTGTGGCGGGGGTAACGGCTCAAGGCATCGCCCAGGACAATCTCCGACATGCCGTTGTGATAAGGATACGCCGTGTCGAAATAGTTGATGCCATGGGCAATGGCGTATGCCGTCATTTCTTCCACGGCATCGCGGTCGATTGTCCCATCGCTGTTTTGTGGCAAGCGCATCGCGCCAAATCCCAGGTTGGATAGTTTGCTTCCTTTGAATTCTTTGTAAATCATGGACTGTTGTTTGTTTGTTTGCGCAAATATAATAAAACTTGAACAATGACGCAGCCGTTTTGCCGATTTTTGGTTATCTTTACGGCCAATTTTCAGAAAACATTGAATTCGACATGGCTGTCACTATCCAGAAAGTAGCGTCAAAAAGCGATTTGCGGAAGTTCATTCGCTTTAACTATGAGTTGTACAAACACAATGATTACAGTGTCCCTGACCTCTATATCGACATGGTAAGGGTCTTCGACAGGAAAAAGAATCCGGCGTTTGAATTTTGCGAGGCTGATTATTTCCTGGCCTATAAGGATGGGAGGCTGGTGGGGAGGGTGGCAGCCATACTGAACCATCGCGCCAACGAAACCTGGCACACCAAGACTGTACGTTTCGGTTGGATAGACTTCATTGACGACCTTGAGGTGTCGGCGGCTTTGATACAGACAGTGACCGAATGGGGCTTGCAGCGCGGTATGACGACATTGGTGGGTCCGATGGGATTTACCGATATGGATGCCGAGGGAATGCTCATCGAGGGATTCGAGGAGCTCAGCACGATGGCCACCATTTACAACTACCCGTATTACCTCAAGCACATGGAGCGGATTGGCTTGGAAAAAGAAATCGACTGGGTGGAATACAAGCTGATGATGCCCGACGTGTTGCCGGAGAAATACAAGCGTGTGTCGGAAATCGTGATGAAGCGCTACAACCTGAAAATAAAGAAACTGACCCGAAGCGAGGTGAGGCATACGGACTATCCACAACGGATATTCGACTTGATAAACGAGGCATACGCTCCTCTCTATGGATATTCGAGGATGACCCAGAGACAGATAGACCAGTATGTCAAGGAATGGTTCCCGGTCATCGACCTGCGGATGGTGACACTCGTCGAAAACACGGAGGGCGACATTGTCGGGGTTGGCATCTCGATGCCGTCCATGTCGGAGGCCTTGCAGAAGTCGAAGGGCAGGTTGTTCCCGTTCGGATGGTATTACTTTGCAAAGGCGTTGTTCCTGAAACGTCCCAAAATGCTCGACCTATTGTTGGTGGCCGTAAAGCCCGAGTATCAGAACAAGGGAGTGAATGCCTTGTTGTTCTACGACCTGATTCCCATTTTCCAGAAAATGGGTTTCGAGTATGGTGAGACAAACCCCGAACTGGAAAGCAACGAACGGGTGCAGGCGCAATGGCAACACCTTGACATGCGGCAACACAAACGCCGCAGGGCTTTCCGAAAGACGATAGCCACCGACAAGGATAATTCGTAAATCCCCCCGACGGTTTGCCATTAGGAATCATCGTTGGCAGACAATGATGAGGAGAAAACATAAGCACACAAAGCGACTATTATGACTGAAGAAAAGAACATGCAGGAAATTGCATCGACAGTAGAATATAACGATGACAACATTCGTCACCTGAGCGACATGGAGCATGTGCGGACACGTCCAGGCATGTATATCGGGCGTTTGGGCGACGGCTCACATCCAGAGGATGGCATCTACGTGTTGCTGAAGGAAGTTATCGACAACAGCATCGACGAGTTCAAGATGCAGGCAGGGAAGAAAATAGAAATCAATATCGACGAGAACTTGAAGGTAAGCGTACGCGACTATGGCCGCGGCATACCACAGGGGAAACTGGTTGAGGCTGTCAGTGTGCTGAACACTGGAGGTAAGTACGACAGCAAGGCATTCAAGAAGAGCGTGGGTCTGAACGGCGTAGGCGTGAAGGCCGTGAATGCGCTGAGCGCTCACTTCACGGTTGAGAGCTACAGGGAGGGGAAGGTGCGCAAGCTCACCTTCGAGAAAGGTGTGTTGCAGACCGACACGACCGACGACTGGAGCGGCGAGACGGGAACGTTCATCGCGTTTGAGCCCGACGACACAAAATTTGTGGGTTATAGGTTCAAGTCGGAGTTTGTGGAGACCATGCTGCGAAACTACACTTACCTGAACACGGGTCTTGCCATTATCTACAATGGCGAACGCATCCTGTCGCGCAATGGTCTGGTCGATTTGCTCAACGACAGGATGACCACCGAAGGCCTTTATCCCATCGTCCATCTGATAGGTGAAGACATCGAGATAGCCTTCACCCACACCAGCCAGTATGGTGAAGAATACTATTCGTTCGTGAACGGACAGAACACCATTCAGGGAGGAACGCACCAAAGTGCCTTCAAGGAGCACATTGCCCGAACCATCAAGGAATATTTCAACAAAAATTTCGAATATAACGACATTCGCAACGGTTTGGTAGCTGCCGTGGCCATCAATGTGGAGGAACCCATGTTCGAGAGCCAGACGAAAATCAAGTTGGGCTCTCTCTACATGTCGCCCGGAGGTGTCAGCGTGAACAAGTATATCGGCGATTTCATCGGCACTCAGGTCGATAACTACCTTCATAAGAACACCGACATAGCGAATGTCATCCTACAGAAAGTACAGGAGTCTGAACGCGAAAGGAAGGCTTTGGCAGGTATCACCAAGCTGGCCCGCGAGCGTGCCAAGAAGGCGAATCTCCACAATCGGAAACTGCGCGACTGCCGCTTCCACCTCAACGACGTGAAAGGCGACCATCAGGAGGAAAGCTGCATCTTCATTACCGAGGGCGACTCTGCCAGCGGATCCATCACCAAAAGTCGCGATGTCAACACACAGGCCGTGTTCAGCCTCCGTGGAAAGCCTCTCAATTCGTATGGCCTCACCAAGAAGGTGGTCTATGAAAACGAGGAGTTCAACCTGCTACAGGCGGCATTGAACATCGAGGATGGGCTCGAAGGGCTGCGCTACAACAAGGTCATTGTCGCCACCGATGCCGATGTCGATGGCATGCACATCCGCTTGCTTATGATTACGTTCTTCCTGCAGTTTTTCCCCGACCTAATCAAGAAAGGACATGTCTATATTCTTCAGACACCTTTGTTCCGTGTCCGCAACCGCAAGAAGGGGGAATACAACACCATCTATTGCTATTCGGAGGAGGAGCGCCTGGCCGCCATAGAGAAGTCGCAGCCCAATCCTGAGATTACACGTTTCAAGGGCTTGGGCGAAATCTCACCCGACGAGTTCCGAAACTTCATTGGTGCCGACATGCGCTTGGAACCCGTGACCTTGCGCAAGAACGACTTGGTGAACGAATTGCTGGCGTTCTACATGGGAAAGAACACCATGGAACGGCAGGGTTTCATTATCGACAACCTGGTGGTCGAGGAGGACATTGAGAAGGATCTGCAAAAAGATTTGAACAATCGCAAGACAGTATGAGAAAAGTGGTATTTCCTGGGACATTCGACCCCTTCACCCGTGGACACCAATCCATTGTGAATCGGGTTTTGTTATTGGCCGACGAGGTAGTCATTGCCATCGGCATCAACGAAAGCAAGCATCAGGAGCTCACTATCGACCAGCGTGTCGAGGCCATCAGGCGGCTCTACGCCGACGAGCCTCGCGTCAGCGTGGTTACCTATCAGGGACTTACTATGGACTTGTGTCGGGAACAGGGGGCGCAATGCATTGTGCGCGGCATACGTAGTGTGCAGGACTTTGAATATGAGCGTAATCTGGCCGACTGCAACCGCAAGCTGTCGGGCGTGGAGACCATCTTGTTGTTCACCGAACCCGAATATTCCATGATTAGTTCATCGAATGTGCGTGAATTGCTGCATTATGGAAAGGATATAACCGAATTTATGCCGATATGAGACCAAGGTTTTGTGTTTTAGGACTGTTGCTGTTGTGTGCGGACATAGCTGTCGCGCAGCAACCTGCCGATTCGCACCAGTTGCTGTTGCGCAAGCTTGCCATGAGTGAGATAGCCATCAACACTTTCTATGTGGATAGTGTCGATGAAAACAAGCTCATCGATGCCACTATCACGGAAATGTTGAAAACACTCGACCCCCATTCCACATATCTCACTGCAAGTGAGGCACGTGAGGCTAACGAACCCCTGCAAGGAAACTTTGATGGCATCGGCATACAGTTCAACATGGCCGAGGACACGTTGTTTGTCATCCAACCCATTTCGGGCGGCCCGTCGGAGAAGGTGGGAATCTTTGCGGGCGACCGTATCGTGAAGGTGGAAGGAGAGGTCATCGCAGGGGTGAAGATGAGCACCGAGGACATCAAGAAACGCCTGAAAGGTCCGAAAGGCACAAAGGTGAACTTGGAAGTCTGTCGCCGTGGTGTCAACGAGCCCCTTCATTTCACTGTCACCCGCGAACGAATACCCGTTTATAGTCTGGTGGCCGCCTACATGGTGGAAGGCACCGACATCGGGTACATCAAGCTCGATCGTTTTGCCCTCACCACACACGACGAATTTGTGGAGGCACTCAGGAAATTGCAGACACGGGGCATGAAGAAGCTCATCCTCGACCTCCAAGGCAATGGGGGAGGACTGTTGGCCACTGCCGCCGAAATCTGCAACGACTTTCTGGAGGAGAAACAACTGATGGTATATACCGAAGGACGCATGTCGCCACGGCGCGACTTTTATGCCAAGGGAAACGGTTGCTTCCGCGATGGCCGTCTGGCGGTTCTTGTCGATGAGTACTCCGCATCGGCCAGTGAGATTGTGACGGGTGCCCTACAGGATTGGGACCGCGCCATTGTCGTTGGTCGCCGTAGCTTTGGCAAAGGACTGGTACAACGTCCAGTCGATTTGCCCGACGGATCGCTCATACGCCTCACCGTGGCTCGCTATTACACACCTTCCGGCCGGTGCATCCAGAAACCTTACACCGATAACGATCGCTACGAGGAGGAACTGCTCAGTCGATACCGACATGGTGAAATGCAAAGTGCCGATAGCATCCAGTTCCCCGATTCACTGAAATACCAAACGCTGAAGGCACACCGCACCGTATATGGCGGTGGAGGCATCATGCCCGACTATTTCGTGCCTCTCGACACGGCCAAATACACACCCTATTATCGGGCATTGGTCAATAAAGGGGTGGTCATCAAGGCACACTATCAGTTCATTGACCAGTATCGTTTGCAGTGGCTGAGGAAATATGAAAGCTTTGCCGTGTTCAAGCGTAAGTTCGAACTGTCCAAGGCCATGATGGCGCAATTGCGCGATTTGGGCCAGCAGATGGGAGTCGTCCCTAAGGATGAGACCGAATACGATGAATCGCTTCCCTTGCTCCAACTACAGCTGAAAGCCCTCATCGCACGCGACCTTTGGGACATGAGCGAATATTATGAGATTATTAATGTCGCCAACGAAAGTATCGGCAAGGCCGTGGAACTGATTCGTAACGATTGATAGGTTTGTTTGGACTAAGAATAAGCCGCGAAACGTTAACAATGCTTTCACTGATGGCTTATAAGTTAAACAAAAGTTAAAATATTGCAGGTTTTGCGCCGAAAACATGTTGCATAACATAAAAACCATTACTTTTGCATCGTGTTTTTCATGGTATTAGATTTAAGGTTTGAAAAAGATTGGGAGTCTGTGAAGATTCCCATCTTTGTTTTTAGAACATGCAGCTTATTTGACAAATTAAAGGCCGAGGATTAATAACCCCCGGCCCTTGATTTTTTTTTTGTGGACAGACATCTCTTAGATGAAGATGTAACGCAGGATGAACAGTACGCCAAGTACCCACATGGTAACGCTAATTTTCTTGGCCTTACCTGTGCAAGCATTGAGCACAACGTAGGTAATCATACCAAGCAAAATGCCATGTGCGATGCTGTACGACAGAGGCATCATTACCGCTGTGACGAATGCAGGAATAGCCTCTGAATAATCGTTCCAGTCGATGTTCTTGATAGGTGCCATCATCATCACACCTACGATTACCAATACCGCTCCAGTTGCGGCACCGGGGATTGCAAGGAATAGGGGCGAGAAGAAGAGGGCTACTGCAAATCCAAGAGCGATGATAAATGCAGTCAAACCTGTGCGACCTCCTTCGGCTACACCAGAGGCACTCTCGATGTAAGTGGTAGTAGTGGAAGTGCCGAAGCAAGCACCAGCGGTGGTGGCTACAGCATCGGCCATCAATATCTTACTGATACCGTCAACCTTTCCTTTTTCATCGACCATACCCGATTTCACAGATACACCTACTACTGTCCCGATGGTATCGAACATGTCGATAAAGAGGAAGGTAAACACTACTATGAGCATATCCCAGCTAAGTACTTGTCCCCATTCAAACTGGCAGAAAATCGGAGCGATAGAGTCGGGTGTATCCATCACGCCATCGAAATGAGTTACCCCCATAGGCCATCCAATGATAGTGGTGGCTATCATGCCGATTAATATGCCGCCTCGAACATTGAGTATTACCAGAATACCTGTGAGGAAGAGACCTATAATAAAGAGCAAGCTGGTACTTGCACCGAGGTCGCCGAGACCAACGAGAGTGGCAGCATTATCGCTAATGATTCCTGCACTCTGCATGCCGATGAATGCGATATACAAACCAATACCGGCACCGATGGCGTTTTTCAGTGATACAGGAATAGCATCGACAATCATCTCACGAACTTTTGTGGCTGAAAGAATGATGAAGATCAAACCTTCAATCAGGATGGCTGTCAAAGCAAATTGCCAGGTGTAACCCATGCCAAGGCATACGGTGAAAACAAAGAATGCGTTCAGACCCATACCCGGAGCAAGGCCGAATGGCTTCTTCGCGTAGATAGCCATAGCGAGC
>JAUNNV010000002.1:13821-44578 GCA_030531335.1 Bacteroidales bacterium | reverse complement strand
TTGGTAATGAGCGTAAGTTTTCTTGGTAATGAGCGTACTTTTTCGATGAGCGACCGACAATTTGAATGTTTTTCAGGAAAAGGTTCTTTCGTCTCATCAGGATAGTTTCATTTTGCGTGTAACTCCATACCATAAGTTGCGTTGGTATCAGAGACTATGACACGGTGGCCATCAAGCTGGTGAATTCTCTCTTTTTTGTTGTACATATTCCTCAACAAGGATTCGTTATCCTTATTAACCTGGAGTGTTTTCATCTTGATTCTCCTTGGAAATCAGTCGAACTGGACGTACAAACATTCTTATAAGAAAAGGAAAAATCCCTTTGAAATAATTCAAGAAACGGGGAAAATACTGTATATTTGCGCTGTAATTGGGTGTCGAAGCGTAACTTCAGATGGTCTATGATTAATTTTAACGAGATATGATTATGATACGATGTTTGTGGATATTACTTGTTGTGGTTTTGTTCTCGGCTTGTAAAGGTGAATCCAAGAAGTTTGGTATGGTGGAAATAGATGCTGCTGTCAGCGAGATTTTTTCCGATACGACCCTTACCCGCGATGAGAAGGTGGCCAAGTGTCGTGTGTTGTTGTTGGATGCGTATGCAGCGCATAAGGATGACAGCATAGGGCTTCAGGTTTTCAAATCTCTTGTATCCGAGTTCTGTAGTTCGCAAGAGTCACTTGAACTATACAATGAAAGTTCCGACCTTATCCGCAACAACGAGACGGTGAAGGTGAAGATTGCATCGGTGAAGAATGAGTCGTTGACTGCCACTGGGAAAACTTATCTTGACATAGAGGGAATCGATCCGCTCAATGGTGAGTTGCGAAAGTTGAGTTCATTCATCGGAGGAGAGAAGCCAGTGTTGGTCGATTTCTGGGCATCGTGGTGTCCTCCGTGTCGCGAGGCCATACGTGGTCATCTGTTGGAACTGAATCAATCGGGGATGGTGGATATTGTGGGAATAGCCGTGTGGGAAAATTCGGTCGATGACACTCGCAAGGCCATGTCTGAATTGGGCATTACTTGGCCGGTGGTTTACACGGGTGGTCGTCAGAACTCTCCTACGGTGAAATATGGGGTTCGTAGTATTCCTACCTTTGTGCTCATTGATTCCAATGGAACTGTTGTCGCCCGAAGCAATTGGATAGAGGATATTTTGAAGTGCTTCGACAAGGAATGAATCATTTCTGTGCCCGGGGCGAAGTAATTTGTAAAATGTTGATGTTATGAGAAACCTTACTATTTTCAGTTTGTTTGCCCTGCTTTGCCTACCGATGATGTGTAATCCTGTGTCGGCCGATGTTCGGCAGAAGCGGGTCTTTTCACAAACTTGGCACGACAACAAGTACTCCATGTTCATCCACTTCGGCTTGTACTCCATGCTTGGTGGTGTTTGGGATGGGCAACAGGTTAGCCGTGGTTATAGCGAACAGATTCAGGCACATGCTGGCATTTATGGCGATGTGTATGAAAAACTGGCGGACAAGTTCAACCCCGAACGCTTTGATGCCGATGCCATTGTGGCATTGGCCAAACAGGCAGGGATGCGCTCCATCGTGATTACTTCCAAGCATCACGACGGATTTTGCCTTTTCCATACGGCAACCACTACGTTCAATTCCTACGACAGCTCGGTTTGCCATCGCGATTTCATAGCCGAACTGTCCGATGCCTGTCATCGTGGAGGCATTGGTTTTGGCTTGTATTATTCCCTCATCGACTGGCACCATCCAGGGGCATCGAGCATTACCAGCCACAATGCCAATGTCATTCCAGAAGTGCATCATCAGTTGAATCTGAATCAAGTGCGCGAATTGGTGACCAATTATGGGACTATCAGTGAGCTGTGGTTCGACATGGGTAGCCTTACGCCTCGGCAAAGTAAGGAACTCTATGACTTGGTGCATCGGTTTCAGCCCGATTGCATGGTGAGTGGTCGTTTGGGAAACGGTCAGTACGATTTTGCCATGATGGGCGATAATTTCTATCCGGAATCGTCTCTCCAAACGGCATGGCAGTGTCCGGCGTCCATGTTCAATGCCACATGGGGGTATCGCAGTTGGCAAGAACGTGGCGATGCACATGCAAAGGCACGCGAGAAGCTTTGCAGCTTGATACGTGTGGTGGCTGGCGGTGGCAACTATCTACTCAACATTGGTCCTACGGGATTGGGTGAGGTGGTGTCTTGGGAGGCCGATGTGCTCAAGGAAATTGGCTCGTGGCTCCAGCAAAATGGCGATGTGATATATGCTTGTGAAGGAAGTCCTTACCATCATCCTTTCAGTTGGGGAGGAATCACTCGCAAGGATTGTCGGATGAACCTTATCCTCTCGGGGGTTCGACCGGAGTCGGATGAGATTGTTTTGCCTTCAGTGGGAGGGAAACTGATGGGTGTATCTGGCCCGGCAACCGTCGTACCGCTGAAGGACAAGCTGGTGGTGAGACTTTCTCCCGAAGCCTATAAGGGAGATGTTCAAGTGGTCCGGCTCGAATTTGATGACGTGGTGCAGCCAGAGGATGCCACGCTGACCAATACACGTATTGCCATCAGCAGCTATAATTGTCAGGACTATTATTCCAACGAACGCAGTGAGGTGGGGTATTGTTGGAACATCGATTCCAAGCGAAAGGGTAGGCAAGCCGCTTTCTTGTATGCGGCCAGCGATGTGGGAAAGGCGGTCTCTGTGGTTGTCGATGGCAACGAACGTTGTTACACATTGGGGAAGACTCAGGCACAACCGCTTCGTTGCGCTTCGGTGGTGGAGTCGAATCGTTGTTGGAGCCGTGTAATCCGGCATGGGTTTGCCATGGATAAGGATGTGGAGTTTTCTTCCGATCGACAGCCCGATGGGCAGGTAGTCATTCCTTGGACGGCAACGGCCGATGATCGTGTCACAATTGAAGGTCGTCCTTTCGACACCTTATATATGATGGAGACGGTTACGTCTGCCTGCAATCAAGACATTGTGTTGGAAGTGGGTGCAGGAAACGGTATCGATTTGTTTGTGATCGGACATTCCGTCATGAAGCACCTCAATCCCTATCGTTGTGTGTATCGAGAGGAACAAGTGTTGGTTACTCTCAGGAAGGGTGAGAACCAAATCGTGTTGCGTTCGTACAACCGAAACGAACGTGTGCTCAACGCAATGATCAGGGTTGCCTCCGACCAAACGGCATATCGGCTTATTCTCAATCAAGAGGATTTTTGCCAGGGCAAACTGCATCGGATCAGTGTCGGTCGCACCGATTGCGACTCGCGTCATGCCGACTGCGAACTTCACAACTTGCGTTTGGAATGGGAATGATTTATAATTACTAATCAAGGTAGAACAATGGACAAGCGAAAGAAAGTATTTGTGTCGGGCTGTTACGACCTGCTTCACTCTGGTCATGTAGAGTTCTTCCGTCAGGCAGCACAGTATGGCGACCTCTATGTGGGCATTGGTTCAGACCGTACCATTCTTCACTATAAAAACCACAAGACGGTTTATTCCGAGCAAGAGCGTCTATTCATGGTGCAGAGCATCCGTTATGTCAAGGAGGCATTCATCAACCAAGGCGATGGCATTCTTGATTTTCTTCCCACTCTCGATATTGTCCATCCGGACATTCTTTTGGTCAATTCGGATGGCGGGAGTGAAGCCAAACGTCGGGTGTGCGAGGAGCGTGGCATGGAATATATCGTTCTTGAGCGTGTGCCGCAGCAAGGACTGACGGCTCGTTCATCGACCGACTTGAAGAAAAGCCCATGTCAGATACCTACGCGGCTCGATATTGCCGGCACTTGGATAGACCAACCATACGTCAGCTGTCATGCACCAGGTTGGGCCATCACCATCTCGTTGGAACCGTCGTTCGAGATACGCGATCGTTGCGGATTATCCACATCCACCCGCAACCACATCAAGCGCATTTGGCCTTATCAACTTCCGAATATGGATCCTGAGACGCTTGCCCGTTTGGTGTTTTGTTTCGAGAACAATCCCGAGCGGAAGGACGGCATTGTCAGTGGTGCGCAGGATGCCATCGGCATTTGTGTGCCAGGGCTTTGCCGCCACCATTACGACAATAATTTCTGGCCCGACAAGATAGAGAGTTGTGAGGACGAGACCATCCTTCAGTGGCTCGAAAGCCATTTGGTGCTTGTCCCTATAGATGCCCGTCCTGCCGGATGCAATGTTCTTGAGGGAAAGGATATTGTTCGTGCAAAGGTGCAGATGCTTGCCGAGGCAGCCGAGGCATGTTGGCAGTCTATCATGCAGCTCAACCTCATGGAGTTTGCTTCGAGTTTCAAGGCATCGTTCGATGCACAGGTGGCCATGTTCCCTGCCATGATTCAAGGCACGGTGCAGAGCCATATCGACCATTGGTCGGCAGATCCAGATGTGTTGGCATGGAAACTTTCGGGTGCCGGCGGCGGAGGCTATCTGGCGTGTGTAGTGACCGATGCTGCGACTTTTTGTACCAACCATCCAAATACGATAGAACTACGTATTCGTCGTAGTGGCATGTGACATACTCCACAAACACACAATGAATCTCATGAATACACAACAACATCTCCAAGGTTGGGACATGCTACGAAAGCTCAACGATGGCATTGGCAAACTGCCATCGAAAGAACTTCGCCGTATATTGGCTTCTTATATGGCAACCAATCCTCAAGGCCCTTCCAAACTACATTCTGCCATGCTGTCGGTTGCAACAAGAATGGCAACGATGTATTCCGACTTTCATTTTGTGCCTTTTCTCAACACGTGGGGATTGAAGAATTTTCGTGAAGAGGACGGTGAGGCCGACATTGATGCCTCGGGCAAGCGGTTTCCCTCTTTGTTGGAACGTTTGGCAAAGGCATACGTCTATTCACTGATGCTACATCCCGATGAGCGGTTGGCCAGCGATGCGGAAGCTGTTTTGGCTCCACTGATACGTAGGAGAGGCTTTTCCTTGCCGCAGCCTTGTGTACCGATGATAACCACCAGGATTTTCACCTCTGAAGTGCGTGGGCGTAAAATTACGTTTGTGTGTCTTGTGGCTGCCGATGGAACGGAGGTTGCCACCGAAGTGCACACACTCACTGCTTTCTGTCGGATGCCTTACGCCGACATTCCGAATAGATTGTTTCGTGTGCTTTTGCGTACTGTTTGCAATGAGTCTGGGCAAACATCCTATAAGGTTGAATCCGCGATATTGGAATCACGTCCCATCTCCGATTTCTTCCCATTGTCGATAGGATATGTCGAACATTTTGATGCCGGACACGACCATATCCACATTTTCGACAATCATTCGCGTCATTTTGTGGCGGTCAAGTCGGATATACATCCATCTGTGGGGCAATATGTGGGCTTTGTTCCTCTCATTCCTCGAAACAGCAGGTTTAAAAGTGCTATTATTTATAAGGTGTACTCGCACGAGGAGGGAACGCAACTGTTTGGCTGTCGGATGGCACGAATCACGCGGGTCAGTGCAAGTCCGCAGTATTGCGCTTGGGAACTTATCGACGGAACTCCCCTTGTTGAGGAAGGAACCCCAGAGCCTTCGTTCACTATGGGTTATCTGTCCGAACAATTGTTGCAGGCAAGGCAGATTGTTCCCCCGGTTGGATCGGATGTCGGACTCATTGTCTTCCTGAAGCGGGGAAAGGATGGGAAGAAACGACCATACGTGGTCGATTTCGAGGTAGTGCCGGCTGGCTCTACTCCCAGCCAATGGTCTTGCAGGCAAGCATTATTATCCCATGATGAATAATAGATTCAGAAAATAAAAAGTTTTGGTTTATGAAAATGAATGTCAGGTTCATCCTCTTTGGTGTCCTTATCCTTGTCGTAGGGAAAGCTATGTCGCAGGATTATCACATTGTAGAGACTTTTTCTTGTCCCAACGCGACTCAAGGGGTGGCAGTCGATGGCGAGGGCTTCTATGCCATCAGTAACCAAAGTATTTCTAAATATACTCTCAAGGGCGATTCCGTCACCACTTGGAGTGAGCCGAATCCAGAGCTCATCAAGCATTTCGATGGGGGAATAGTTGTTGACGGACTGCTTTATTGTTCCCATTCCAACTATCCAGAGGTTCCCATGGCCAGTTCTATCGAAGTGTTCGACCCTCGGACAATGCGGCATGTCCGCACCATCAGTCTGGGTATTGACAGTGGTTCGTGCACATGGATGGTACGTGGTGTTGACTGTTGGTATGTGTGTTTCGCCCATTACGACAGAAGTGGACACAATGCAGGCGGTGAGGTGTTGAAGGATGCCTCATGGACGCAGATTGTCCAGTTCGACAACGAATGGCACCGCCTGCAAGGTTGGATTCTCCCTAAGGAATTGTTGGACAAGCTTCATCCCCATAGCCTTTCTGGAGGACTTTTTGTCGATGGCAAGTTCTATTGCACGGGTCATGATGCCCAGAAGCTGTTCGTCTTGGAATTCCCTCCATACGGGATGAGGCTTCAGCTTACGGGCACCATCGGCATACCGTTTCATGGGCAGGGCATAGCCCTCGATTCGAAGGGTTTTCTTTGGGGTATCGACCGCACGAAGAAGCAAGTGTGCAAGGCGGTGAAACAGTAATTGTGAATTAAGGGTTGTTCACTTTGCAAATTTTACTTCCCCCTTGGTCGCCAACGTCAATCGTTTCGCGCATCAAGCTTTGCATGTCATAATCCATAATTGAAAGAAGTCCTGTACAGGACGTATTCCACAAGAGGCCAGTAAATTTTTTTTAGAGCCCAGTAAAATAAGAGTTAGAGCCCAGTAAATTTGAACAATTCGACGTGAACAATTCATACATTAATGGCTGAATACTTTCATATAAATTATAATTTTGATTCAACTGCTGTCTTATTCGAACTTGACAAGCAGATTACCAAAGATGAGTCCTCGTATATCTGCGTGGCCGATGGAAATATCTTGCAACTGGTTCATCGTGACGTGAAATATCGACAGGTGGTGAACGGAAGCGTCTTTTCGATTTGCGACAGTAGTTGGGTGCCGATGTTTCTCAAATGGATTTATGGAATACGTGTTTGTCAATACTGTGGAAGCCAGATATTTCACGATATTCTTTGCCGGAGGAAATACCGTATGTTTTTCATGGGTTCTTCGAAGAAACTACTGAATGTGTTGCAGGAGAAACTATCGACGGAATACGATTCGCGTATCAGGGACATGCAATTTTATGAACTTCCATTTTGTGAAGTCGAGGATTTTGACTATCCTGCCATAGCCAGGAAGGTCAATGAGGATTGTCCGGACATCATTTGGGTGGCTTTGGGGGCTCCGAAGCAAGAAATCTTCATGGCTCGATTAAAGCCATATTTGAATCGTGGAGTGATGATTGCTGTTGGAGCCGTATTCAAATTCTACAGTGGCGTAGCCGAAAAGCGGGCTCCACAGTGGATAATCAAGAATCACATGGAGTTTATGTATCGGTTGTTTTTAGATCCTAAGAAACAGTTGAGGCGTTGTTGGGCGATAGGAACAGCCTTGCCTGAGGTGCTATGGGATGAGTGTCGGAGGAAACATTGTGGGGTTTAATTTTCAGGAGTTGCAGTGTGAAGGAGATTGAATTTCTTTTTTTTCAGTTCATTCAGTTGGCCGTAGGGCAACGAAAAGGACTGATGCGCCAACCGAGCGATAAGGAATGGGAGGAACTGTTTGATTTGTCTAAGAAGCATGGTGTTGTGGGGGTATTGTACGATGCTGCGGAGGCTGTAGTCCGACAATTCAGCATATCGCCATTGCCTCGGTGCGTAATCAAATGGTATTACGCATGTCAGAAAATCCAAGAGTTGAACGAATCGTTTGTCGATGTCTGCCATCGGGTTGATGCTTTTTTTCATAAAAAGGGCTTTGAAGGTACCATACTGAAGGGGCAGGGCTTAGCCTTACTCTATGACAAACCGAAATGTCGTTCATGTGGTGATATTGATTATTGGATATATCGGTGTGTGGATGTTGATTCACGCACAGTTACCACAGAGGTTAGTGGTATCATACGGAATGTGTTACGACATGCCAACAGAATTTCGCACGATGACCATCATGTGTGTTACCACCATTGTGATTTTGGCCAAATGGGTCATGTGGGGGTGGAGGTACACTGGCGACCGAGCTGGATGTACAATCCCATTACCAACCGTCGTTTCCAAAAGTGGGCTCGTGCTCAGGTCGTTGAGTTTCGACACTCTTCGGAGCTTGATCTTACGTTGCCGAGCCAGGGATTCAATTTGGTTTTTGTGTTGTTGCATATCTATCGCCACCTTTTTTATGAAGGTATAGGGCTAAAGCAGGTTATGGATTATTATTATGTGTTGCGTCGAAACTGCAATGAACAGGAAAGGCAGGAAGCCTTGAGGATAATTCGTGGCTTGCACCTGATGGCGTTTGCCCGTGCGTTGATGTGGATGCTTCGTGAGGTGTTTGGGGCTCCTCGCGAAATGCTTCTGTGCGAGCCATGTGAGAGGGATGGCCGTTTTTTACTCAATGAAATTATGATAGGTGGTGCTTTTGGTAAGAGTGACACAAGATTGCTTAGGAAACAGAACGAGTCACAACTACACCATTCTGCCAGAAAAGTCATGCATAATTTCTGTTTCCTTCGCTTTGACCCCATGGAGGTAATCTGTACTCCATTTTGGCGATTGTGGCATTGGTGGTGGAGAAGGAAATATAAGTTCGCTCGATAATTGCCAATGGCAGCAGAGCTTTTTTGGAAAAAATTTGTTTTCTACAAATTGTTTGTATAATTTTGGCAAAACAAAAAATGAAAACGACCATGAGTTACATTCATTTCGACAAGACGCTGATGACCAATCTGGAGGAATCGCTACAAAAAGAGATTCTGCGCACCAACAGCTCAGGGGCATACCACTGCACGACTATCGTGAACTGCAACACCCGCAAATATCACGGGTTGCTCGTGATACCCATCCCGGAGCTCGACGACGAGAACCACGTGTTGCTGTCGTCGCTCGATGAGACCGTCGTTCAACACGGAGCACCATTCAACCTTGGGCTGCACCGTTACCAAGGTGGCATCTACAGCCCTAACGGACACAAATACATCCGCGACTACAGTTGGGAAAGAGTACCGACCACGCTCTATCGGGTGGGAGGCGTGATCCTAAAGAAGGAGAAACTGTTTGTGCACTTCGAGAACCGCATTCTCATACGCTACACGCTTGTGGAGGCGCAAACTCCCATCAAGCTCCGCCTGCAACCCTTCCTGGCCTTCCGCAACGTCCACCAATTCACCCACGAGAATCCACAGGCAAGCCGCGAATACCGACAGGTGGAGAACGGCATCGAGACCTGCATGTATGCCGGATACCCACACCTGTACATGCAGTTGAGCAAGAAGAACAACTTCGTGTTCCAACCCGACTGGTACCGAAACCTGGAATACGCGAAGGAACGCGAACGCGGCTACGACTTCACCGAAGATCTTTACGTGCCCGGATATTTCGAGTTGGAAATGCACCGGGGAGAGACGGTCGTGTTCTCGGGCGGCATTACCGAAACCAACACCTCGACGCTGGAAAAGGTGTTCGAACAGGAATACGACGAACGCATCCCCCGCAACAGTTTCCACAATTGCCTGATATGCTCCGCCCATCAGTTTCTGAACAAGCAGGGCGGCGAACACTACATCCTTGCCGGCTATCCATGGTTCAAGTGCCGCGCACGCGACATGTTCATAGCGTTGCCCGGACTTACCCTTGCCACCGATGAACGACACACGTTCGAGGCAGTGATGGCGACAGCACGCAAAGCCATAAGCGCGTTCATGAACGAGAAGCCATCGGGGTTGGAGGTTTTCGAGATGCAGCATCCCGACGTGTTGCTGTGGTGTGTGTGGTGCCTGCAACAATATGCCAACATGGTGGGCACGGAGGCCTGCAAGGAAAACTACGGCGACCTGCTGGCCGAAATCATGCGTTTCATCAGCCAAAACCGACATCCCAACTTGTTCCTCCACCAGAATGGGTTGCTCTTCACCAACGGAAAAGAACGGGCTGTGACATGGATGAACTCGTTTGTTGCCGGACGGCCGGTGGTGCCACGTTCAGGATATGTGGTGGAAATCAACGCACTATGGTATAATGCACTATGCTTTACGGCAAAACTATTGGCCGACGACACGGCATTTGCCAAGCAACTCGCCCAGACAGCCCAGGCCGTGAAGCAAGCGTTCGTCGATACATTCATGAACGAGCACGGCTATTTGTTCGACTATGTGGAAGAGGGTACTCCCACCGATTGGAGTGTACGGCCGAACATGATTTTCGCCTGCGCCTTCGACTATTCGCCGTTGGACATCGTGCAGAAGAAAAACATCGTACAGATTGCGACCCGAGAATTGCTCACGCCCAAGGGGCTGCGGTCGTTGAGTCCGAAAAGCAACGGTTACAACCCCATCTATGCAGGTTCGTCCACCCAACGCGATTATGCTTATCATCAAGGTACAGCCTGGCCTTGGCTGGCAGGCTTTTACTTCGAGGCTTATCTCAAATTGTACAAGCTGGGTGGTGTGGGCTTCGTGGAGCGCCAGCTCATAGGCTACGAGGACGAGATGACACAAAGTTGCATCGGCTCCATACCGGAACTGTTCGACGGCAATCCACCGTTCCTCGGACGTGGAGCAGTGTCGCTTGCCATGAATGTGGCCGAAATCCTACGCACCAACTATATACTCAACAAATTCACCAACGAATAACCAAAAGGAGGGAACAACTATGAAAGTGTTAATGTTTGGTTGGGAATTTCCTCCGCACATTCTTGGAGGACTCGGTACCGCCAGCTATGGCATGACCAAGGGACTGTCGGCACAGGGCGACGTGGAAATAACCTTCTGCCTGCCCAAGCCACAAGGCGACGAGGACAGAAGTTTCATGAACATCATCGCCATGAACTGTGTGCCGGTAGTGTGGCGAGACGCAAGCTACGACTACGTAAGCCATCGCATAGGCAAGACCACCGACCCACAACTCTACTTCGACTTGCGCAACCACATCTATGGCGACTTCGGCTACATGTGGGTGAACGACCTCGGATGCATAGAATTCTCGGGGAGATACCCCGAGAACTTGTTGGAGGAAATAAACAACTACAGCATCGTGGCAGGAGTCGTGGCACGACAGCAGCAATACGACATCATCCATGCCCACGATTGGCTGACCTATCCGGCCGGCATACATGCCAAGCAGATAAGCGGCAAGCCTCTGGTGGTGCATGTTCATGCCACCGACTTCGACCGTAGCCGAGGGAAGGTGAATCCGCAGGTCTATGCCATCGAAAAAAACGGCATGGACTATGCCGACTGCATCATGTGTGTGAGCGAGCTGACACGGCAAACCGTCATCAAACAGTATCACCAAGACCCACGAAAGTGTATCACGATGCACAACGCCGTGTATCCGCTGTCGGACGAAATACAAGCCATCAAGCCCCAACGAAAACCAGGCGAGAAGGTGGTCACCTTCTTAGGACGCATCACCATGCAGAAAGGGCCGGAATATTTCGTAGAAGCAGCGGCACTGGTACTGCAACGCACACACAACATCCGTTTCTGCATGGCAGGATCGGGTGACATGCTTGAGGACATGATACGCCTGGCGGCCAAACGCGGCATTGCCGACCGCTTTCACTTTCCCGGCTTCATGCGAGGCAAGGAAGTGTATGAATGTCTGAAGGCAAGCGATGTGTACATCATGCCATCGGTGAGCGAGCCTTTTGGCATCTCGCCACTCGAAGCCATGCAATGCGGAGTGCCCAGCATCATCTCCAAGCAGTCGGGATGCGCCGAGATTTTGAGTAAATGCGTCAAGACAGACTATTGGGACATCCATGCCATGGCCGACGCCATTTATGCCATTTGCAGATACCCAGCCCTTTACAACTACCTGCGCGACGAAGGCAAGAAAGAGGTGGATGGCATTACTTGGGAAAAAGTGGGCGAACGTATTTTGTCGCACTACCAGCGGCTGATAGGTTGAAAAGCATCCGGCCAGCCAAAACAAAAAGAAACCGAAAAACTGAAAAAAAGCAAATAGTCATGAAAACAATATGTCTTTATTTTGAAATCCATCAAATCATCCATCTGAAACGCTATCGCTTCTTCGACATCGGTCGCGACCACTATTACTACGATGACTTTGAAAACGAGCGCAGCATCACCGAGATAGCCGAGAAAAGCTATCTGCCCGCCCTCAACACTCTTATAGACATGGCAAAAACATACGGAAAGTTTTTCAAATTGGCCATATCCATATCAGGTGTGGGGTTCGAGCAACTTGAGATTCATGCGCCAGCGGTAATCGCCAAACTACAGGAACTCAATGATACCAAGTGTGTGGAATTTCTCTGTGAGCCATATTCGCACAGCCTCTCATCGCTTGCCGACGAGGAATGTTTCCGCGACGATGTACTTCGCATGAAGAAGAAAATAAAGCAAGTGTTCGGCACCGAGCCACAGGTGTTTCGCAACTCGTCGCTCATCTACTCCGATGACATTGGCACACAAGTGGCCTCGATGGGATTCAAAGGAATGTTGACGGAGGGTGCCAAGCACGCTTTGGGGTGGCGAAGTCCGCACTACCTATACAGCTGTGCCACCAATCCAAACCTGAAGCTTCTGTTGCGCGACTACAAGCTTTCCGACGACATTTCGCTGCGCTTCTCCAACCGTGAGTGGAACGAGTACCCCTTGTTTGCCGACAAATACATGGACTGGATTGCCAACACCCCCAAAGAGGAACAGGTCATCAACATTTTCATGGAGTTGGTGGCACTGGGCATGTTCCAACCTCTTTCGTCGAACATCCTGGAGTTTCTGAAAGCCCTGCCCGCATGTGCCAAGGATAGGAATGTCACCTTCAGCACACCATCGGAAATCTGCAAGAAATTGACACCCGCCGACGTGTTGGAAGCCCCATTCCCCATTTCCTGGGTCGATGAGGAACGCGACACCTCCTGTTGGCTCGGCAACTCCATGCAGCGCGAGGCCTTCCAAAAACTCTACAGTGTGGGCGAACGAGTAAGGTTATGCACCGACAAACGCATCAAACAAGACTGGGACTACCTGCAAGCCTCGAACAATTTCCGCTTCATGACCACAAAACCTGCATACGTAGGCTTCAACCGTGGCATCTACGACAGTCCGTTCGATGCCTTCACCAACTACATGAACATCGTCGGCGACTTCATCCACCGGGTGAACGCGCTATATCCCATCGATATGGACAACGAGGAGCTTAACGCGCTGCTTACAACCATTCGGAACCAAGGGCAGGAGATAGAACAACAAAACAAGAAGATAGAGAAACTGAAGAAGAAGATTGCCGCACTGCAACACACCAAACAATGAGACTGTTCGTGGAAGCTTGCTGCACCTCGGCTGCCGATGCCTGCGAGGCCGAACGACAGGGAGCCCAACGCATTGAACTTTGCGAACGGCTCGACGTGGGTGGAGTGACACCGACACCAGCAAACATACAAGAGGTGTTGCGAAAATGCCGTCGGGCAAAGGTGAACGTGCTGATACGCTGTCGTGAGGGCGATTTTGTGTATTCCGAACAGGAAATCCAACAGATGATTGGCGACATCCATCTTTGCCGATTGCTGGGAGTGAACGGTGTGGTAGTGGGTGCCCTGACCCCCGATGGACATGTTGACCAAACGGTGATGAAAAGGTTCATTGCCGCCGCCCGACCGTTGTCGGTAACCTTCCACCGAGCCTTCGATGAATGTAAGGATCCGCGACAGGCACTCGACGACATCATGGCATTGGGATGCGACAGACTGCTCACCTCAGGACATGAGGCCGACGCCTATCAAGGCCGATTCACGATTGCCCGACTCGTAGGACAGGCGGCTGGTAGAATAGTCATCATGCCTGGTTGTGGCATACGGGCACACAACATCCTCGACATAGCCTCAACGACCCATGCCGAGGAGTTTCACAGCTCGGCCATTTCCCAAATGTCAGAGTTGGTGAATCACCCGCTTTAGGTCTTCGCCCAGCGAAGTGTTATAGCCCTGCGAGAAATACACCACTCGTCCAAAACTGTCGGCAATCACTATGAGGGGCAAGGAATATCGGTCGCACCCTACTGCCGTTGTGAGTATCGTCGCAATCTCATCGTCGGGGGCTTGCGCCACCACCTGTTCCAGACCATCGGGGCGTATGTCGCCCCATAACAGTATCTTCCGTCCCCAAGCATTCAATTCGTTTGATATGGATGTCAACTGACGGAGGGCATGATTGGAGGGTTCGTCCGACTGGCCAAGCACCACCATGGCAAAATAGCCCCTCCCCGTCATCGGAATATATGGTTCGGCATAGAGAGAACCGATTACAGCCAGTTTCTCTTCAGCGGTGCGAACTACCAAGGGAGGACACACCGTGCCGCCACCCTTTACATTGAAGAACTCCATGTGGGCCAACACGCCGCCGTCGGCCATGCGGTTGCCACTGACAAGCATGTAATACCCTTTTTCGAGCGACAGGGGGAACAACTTGTCCGTCGGCATGCTTTCGTCCTCGCTGAACGAGAGCAGGCCTGGCGCCCCATCGCGGATTTTCGACAACGTGAAGTGACGGTAGTATTCCGGAGCCTTCAAGAAGCCGCTGGGCGAGAAAGCCACCTTCATCACTCCCTTCTCATCGCCATCCACCTCATGCGCAATCTGTCCTGTCACATCGTCCAGTCGGGCGGGGAATCCCTTGGCCCTGCACAAAGCCACATAGAAGATGTCGTGCGATTTCGTGTCGGCTTTTCGGCTTCGCCACACCATCAACGGTGGAATACGCAATCCCTGCGGATTGCGTGCATCATCGACCTCGATGTTTTGCCACACCCAGTCCTTCACCTCGGCGGCAGAAGCAAATGACAAGCCCTTGCCTATTTCCGCGAAATAAGGCAACAGCTGCTCGATTTCCACACGAGGAGCATCGACCAACGGATTGAACACATCGCCCGCATGTGCAAAAGCATCCTCAAGCACCTCCATCGACACATCGTCGGCATCTTTTTGCGAGAGCGAGCGAAGCAAGTCCTCCACCTTTGCGGAGTCGCCTGCATGTCGTTCCCGAAAAGCCTGCAACGTGGCCTCGTTGCCCTTCGAACGGTGCAGCCGCACACTGTCCTCGAACGCCAGCCGCTGCTTGTTCTGCTTCACCTGCTCCGAGGTGGGATTGGCAGGAATGGCACGTTCCATGGGAGGTACGATGTCGAATTCGACCGCAAAAGTCTCGCCCAACTCGTGCGACAACCGCACCACATTGTGTTCGCCAGAAGCTTTCCCCAGTCCGAACTTTTTGCCACTGACAGCCCAAACCATAATGTCGCCACACCCCGTAAGCATCGACACCGTCCCCTCTGAGTTGGTCGTATAGGTGGCAACAGGATACAGCTCGGCATAGTTGTAAATCATAAACGACACACGGGCACCAGCCACAGCCGTACCCTTCTCATCGACCACCTGAACCTCGGTCCGTCGGGTGGGAAGATAGCTGTCGGTGACATTTATCTCGGTGTAGGCCGACGTGGTCGAAATAGTGTCCTCCGGCCCATCGTATTTTCCGAAAACCTTGGTGTGTAGCAGCATCGCCCTGGAGGCAGGAGCGTTGAACCAACCCATGTTGAGAATGGGTTCAGGCTCACAGGCTCCCATGAAGCACCAACGACCATTCACAAGCACCTCCACCCAAGCATGATTGTCGTCGGTATGGGCCCAACGAGGCGTATAGACCTGTCGGGCAGGAATGCCAGCAGCCCGCAACGCAGCCACCGCAAGCACCGACTCCTCGCCACAGCGGCCCAGCGAGGCGCGCATGGTCGATAAAGGGCCGAACGTTCGCGCGTCGGACGGACGATATGTGGCTTGTTCGTGGCACCAATGATTGATTTCCAACGCAGCCTCCTCAATGGTCATACCCTCCACCCGTTGGCACAGTGTGTCAGCATAAAGCGTGCGGAAGTCATCCAGATATTCATTGTTTACACGCACAGGCAGCACAAAATGGCGAAACTCGCGTTCGGGTATGTTCCACTTCATACGCTCCCTCACCCTCAACGCCGTGCGCACATTCTCCTCCCAATAAGTGCGGCTATAGTTCACGCTGTCGGGGAGCGACATATTGTCGTAGAGGAACGATACATATTGATTGAGCAGAGCCTGCTCATCGGCAATCGGCCTGCACGACACGATTTCCACTACACACACAACAAAAACGAATTTTCGAAGAGCCGAACGCAGTGCCAAGTCATAATTCATAATTCTTATTTCTTATCTCATAATTCTTAATACATCGCTATGGAATATGCGTACCGCCCTTCACGATTGATGAAGGTCTGTACCTGCACCTTCTCGTCGGCCAACACCGTATGCAAATCATCGACAATGCCCGTACCCTTCAGTTTCAGCACCGCCTCCTTCTTGGTCCACATTGCTGTGAAAGCCTCATCGGGGCGGTTGTCTTGAGCAATGAGCCGTTGTTCCTGCTCGTTCATGGTTCGTTCCAACAAAGCCTGCTCGGCTGTGTGAAAACACTCGATGTCGATGCCGACAGGGCGGTTGTGCACAACCACGGCAATGCCATGCTGACAATGGCTCAGGTTGAAATGTACGTCGGCATGACCAAGCAGCGAGGGCTTTCCGTAAGGTCCCATCGTGAATTGCAATGGCCGCCACTCCATGGGTAGTGTCTCGGCCAGCATAAGGTACGACTTAAGGCAGGCATACTGCCCGAAGGTGAACCTGAACCTCAAGGCCTGCCGCCTACGTTCTTCCGACACCAGAGGCAACATTCGCTTCACTTCCTCATCGGTAACCTGTAGCATGTCATCGAAAACAACAATGTGCATGTCCGTCATAATCCAATTCGCAAATGTAGTTTTTTTATTGGATTTCCACAAATCAAATCATGATTTATGCTATTTTTGCCACGCAATTCATGAAACGGTTTTCATGACAAATCCAAACGACATACAAATGAACGACATTTTTCCGAAACTCATTGCCACAGCACTCAACATCGGACAGGCCCAAGTGGCCGCTACCCTGCGGCTGCTCGGCGAAGGTTGCACCATCCCCTTCATCAGCCGTTACCGCAAGGAGATGACAGGATCGCTCGATGAAGTGCAGATAGCTGCCATCAGCGACAAAAGCACCAAGCTCACAGAGATAAAGAAACGCAAGGAAACAATCCTGGTCACCATTGACGGACAAGGAAAACTGACAGACGAGCTACGACAACGACTGGAATCCTCGTGGGATGCCACCGAACTGGAGGACATCTACGCGCCATTCAAGCCCAAACGGCGCACCCGTGCCGAAATGGCCCGTGAGAAAGGCCTCGAACCACTGGCCAATTTCCTACAGAAACAATCCTACGGGAATGTTACCCAATGGGCCTCCACCTTCATCAACAAGGAGAAAGGGGTAGTCAGTGCCGATGATGCCATCAAGGGTGCACTCGACATCATAGCGGAACGCATCAGCGAAAATGAGAACGCGCGCAACAAGGTACGACACAACTTCAGCCTCGATGCTGTCATCACCTCAAAGGTAGTGAAGGGCAAAGAGGAAGAAGGGCAGAAGTTCCACGATTATTTTGACTTTTCCGAAAAGCTCTCGCGATGTGCCTCCCACCGACTTCTTGCCATGCGCAGAGGCGAGTCGGCAGGCATACTGCGCGTCAGCATCAGCGGCGACGACGAGCGATGCGAGGAACGTCTCGTCAGACAGTTTGTACGCAACGATAGCGAGTCGGGACAATGGATGGAGAAAGCCGTGAAAGACGCTTTCAAACGACTGCTGAAACCTTCCATCGAGACAGAGTTCGCCGCTTCCTCAAAGGAGCGTGCCGACGAGGAAGCCATCAGGATATTCGTAAAGAATCTGGAGCAACTGCTTATGGCCGCGCCTCTCGGACAAAAACGTGTGCTCGCCATCGACCCAGGATTCCGTACAGGCTGTAAAGTGGTGTGTCTCGACGCCGAAGGCAACCTACTCCACCACGAGGTTGTCTGGCCCACCACAGTAGGGGGTACGGCAGCAGCCGAACGACTTCGCAAGCTCACCCAGCAATATGCCATAGAGGCTATCTCGATTGGCAACGGCACTGCCAGCCGAGAGACCGAAACATTCGTACGCTCGTTGCATTTGCCAGATTCCATACACGTGTTTGTGGTAAGCGAAGACGGTGCTTCCATCTATTCCGCCTCAAAAGTGGCACGTGAGGAATTTCCCGATGAAGACGTGACCGTGCGCGGAGCTGTCTCAATAGGCCGTCGGCTGATGGACCCCTTGGCCGAACTCGTAAAGATAAACCCCAACAGCATCGGAGTGGGACAATACCAAAAGGATGTGAACCAAGCTGATCTGAAAAAATCGCTCGACCAAACCGTCGTGTCGTGTGTCAACAAGGTTGGTGTCAATCTCAACACGGCCAGCAAGCACCTGCTCATGTATATTTCGGGATTAGGTGCCGCCACGGCACAAAACATTGTGGATTATCGTGCAGAGCACGGAGCCTTCCGCAACCGCAAGGAACTGCTCAAGGTGCCGAAGCTTGGTCCAAAAGCCTTTGAGCAATGTGCCGGCTTTCTCCGCATTGAAGGAGGCGACCAGCCCCTCGACAACTCCGCAGTCCATCCAGAAAGCTATCCCATTGTGGAACAAATGGCGCACGACCAACATTGCACCATCACCGAACTACTCGCTGATAGGCAAAAGCGGCAAGGCATCGACCTACGACGCTACGTCACGCCCACAATCGGAATGCCTACCCTCACCGACATACTGCACGAACTTGAAAAACCCAGTCGGGATCCTCGTCGGCAACTTGGTGTATTCGGGTTCTCGCACGAGGTCAAGGAACTCACAGACATACGCACAGGCATGGTATTGCCCGGCATTGTATCCAACATCACCAATTTTGGCTGCTTCGTGGATGTTGGTGTGCACACCAAGGGATTGGTACATATTTCCGAACTGTCAAACCGATTCGTGAAGGAGCCCACGGAAGTAGTCAGCCTGCATCAGCAAGTTCTGGTGAAGGTCATTGGCATAGACTTGCAGCGCAACAGATTGTCGCTTTCAATGAAATCGGTGGAATAGGAAAGACAAAAGGGATATACGCCAACACCGACAATCCCATAGGGGTATCGTGGGTGAAAAAGAAAAATAAATTTGCTATTTCATGTAACTTACAGTATCTTTGCCACCTAAACGAAAAAAGACAACATTAGATAGATATGAGCAAACAATTTGCCGAAGTTTCACAACTGAACCTGTCGAAGGTCAACGAGGATGTTTTAAAGCAGTGGGACGAGAAGAATTTGTTCCACAAAAGCATGACAGAACGTGAGGGCTGTCCGTCATTCGTGTTCTATGAGGGCCCTCCATCGGCCAACGGCATGCCTGGCATTCATCATGTCATGGCACGCACCATCAAGGACACCTTCTGCCGCTACAAGACCATGAAAGGCTTTCAGGTGAAACGCAAGGCCGGATGGGACACCCACGGACTGCCCGTAGAACTGAGCGTGGAGAAAACACTGGGCATCACGAAGGAGAACATAGGCAAGACCATCTCGGTGGAGGAGTACAACCGCCATTGCCGCGAGGAGGTGATGAAATACACCAAGGAATGGACTGACCTTACCCACAAGATGGGCTATTGGGTCGATCTCGACAACCCCTACATCACTTACGACAACCGCTACATCGAAACCCTGTGGTGGCTGCTTAAGAACCTCTACGACCAAGACCTGCTCTACAAAGGCTACACCATACAACCATACAGTCCCGCCGCAGGTACCGGACTATCGAGCCATGAGCTCAACCAACCGGGTTGTTACCGCGACGTGAAGGACACTACCGTCACGGCTCTTTTCCGCATGAAGAATCCAGCCCCCGAGCTTACCCAACACGGCGACGTTTATTTTGCCGCATGGACCACCACCCCCTGGACCCTGCCCGCCAACAGTGCCCTCTGTGTGGGACCCAACATCAAGTATGTGGCCGTACAGTGTAAGAACAACTACACTGGCAATCCAATTACCGTCATCATGGCCCAAGAAAGGCTATCCTCCTATTTCAAGAAAGATGACGAATGCGTCATTGTCAGTGAATTTCACGGCTACGACCTCTTAGGTTGGGAGTACGATCAACTCTTCCCTTGGATCAACCCGGGAAAAGGAGCCTTCCGTATCATTTCGGGCGACTACGTCACCACCGAAGACGGCACAGGCATCGTACACATTGCCGCCAGTTTTGGTGCCGACGACTTGTACGTGGCAAAGGCTGCCGGAGTGCCCACCATTACCGTTGTCAACAAGAAAGGCGAGAAACGACCCATCGTAGATTCCACAGGCAAATACACCCTCATTGCCGATATGGATCAGAAGTTCGTGAAGAAATACCTCAATGTGAACCTCTACCGCCAGTATGAAGGTCGCTATGTGAAGAACGCATACGACCCACGGTTCAACCAAGGTGGAAAATATGACGAGGTTGCCGCACAGAAATCAGAGGACTTGAACATTGCCCTCTGCATGGAGTTGAAGCAGTCGGGAAAGGCGTTGCGCATCGAAAAGCATGTACACAATTATCCGCATTGTTGGCGCACCGACAAGCCTATCCTCTATTATCCACTCGACTCCTGGTTCATCCGCAGTACCGCGCGCAAGCACGAGATGATGAAACTCAACAAATCCATCAATTGGAAGCCTGCCAACATCGGTACTGGACGCTTCGGCAAATGGCTGGAGAACCTCAACGACTGGAACCTCTCGCGCAGCCGCTATTGGGGCACACCCCTTCCCATCTGGCGCAACGACAATGGCGACGAAGTCTGCATAGGCAGCGTGGAGGAACTCTACAACGAAATCGAGAAATCCGTAAAGGCCGGATTCATGAAGCAGAACCCCTACAAGGAAGCGGGATTCGTGCCGGGCGACTACAGCAAGGAGAACTATGACAAGATAGACCTCCATCGGCCCTACGTCGATGACATCATCCTTTGTTCCCCCTCGGGCAAACCCATGAAACGCGAGACCGACCTCATCGACGTGTGGTTCGACTCTGGCGCAATGCCTTTCGCACAGATGCACTACCCCTTCGAGAACAAGCAGTTGGTCGATGAGAATCTGGTCTATCCAGCTGACTTCATAGCCGAAGGCGTTGACCAGACACGCGGCTGGTTCTTCACCCTCCATGCCATCAGTTCCATGGTGAAGGACAATGTGGCCTACAAGAACGTGATTTCCAACGGCTTGGTGCTCGACAAGAACGGTATGAAGATGTCGAAACGTTTGGGCAATGCCGTCAATCCATTCGAGGTGATAGAGAAATACGGTTCCGACCCTCTGCGTTGGTACATGATTACCAACGCATCGCCATGGGACAACCTTAAGTTCGATGTGGATGGAGTCGTGGAAGTGAGTCGCAAGTTCTTCAGCACCCTCCACAACACCTACAAGTTCTTCGCACCTTATGCCAATCTTGACGGATTCAACTACCAGGAAGCCGGCATACCGGTGAAGGATCGTCCGGAAATAGACCGTTGGATTCTGTCGGAACTCAACAGCCTAATCAAGAAAGTCGATGAAAGCCTTGCCGACTATGAGCCAACACGCGCCGGACGTTTCATTCAGGACTTCGTGAACGACAACCTTAGCAACTGGTACGTACGCCTCTGCCGCAAGCGTTTCTGGGGTACGGGCTACACTCGCGACAAACTGGCCGCCTACCAGACCCTCTATGTATGTCTTGAGACCATCGCCAAGCTTATGGCGCCTGTGGCTCCGTTCTATGCCGACCAACTCTATCTCAACCTCGTCCAAGCTACCGGCCGCGACAACGCCACGTCGGTACATCTGGCAAAATTCCCAGTCGCCGACGAGAGTGTCATCGACAAGGAACTGGAGAACCGCATGGAATTGGCACAGAAAATCTCGTCGATGGGTCTGGCACTGCGCAAGAAGGTGAACATCATCGTGAAACAACCCTTGCAAAAGCTGATGATACCCGCCGACGAAACACAGAAAGCCGCGCTTGAAACCGTGAAGTCGCTCATCATGAACGAAGTCAACGTCAAGGAAATCGACTTTGTGGAAGGTACATCCAACCTCCTCGTCAAGAAAGTGAAATGCAACTTCAAGATACTTGGCAAGAAGTTCGGACCGCTCATGAAGCAAGTAGCGGCAGCCGTTGCCAACATGACCCAGGAGCAGATTGCCACCCTTGAGCGTGAAGGCTCGCTCACATTCGACCTTGGTGGAATCCCAGCCGTTGTGGAGAGCAGCGAAGTGGAAATATTCAGCGAGGACATCCCCGGCTGGGTTGTTGCCAACGACGGAACCATCACGGTAGCCCTCGACATACACATCAGTAACGAACTGCGTGAGGAAGGCATCGCGCGTGAGTTGGTAAGCAGGATTCAGAACATCCGAAAAAGCAGCGGCTTCGAGATTACCGACAAAATAAACATCACGGTTTCGAGCAACGACAAGTCTGACGGTGCCATCACTCGATTCAACGACTACATCCGCAACCAAGTGTTGGCAAACTCGCTTACGATTGCCCCACAAATCGAAGGAACCCAACTTGAGTTCGATGAGTTCACGATTACAGCCGACATCCAGAAAATATAAACAAGTTTTCTCACCCTAACAACCCTATATATTATGTCTGAAAAAATACGCTACACCGACGAGGAATTAGACGAGTTTCGTGAAATCGTCGCCCACAAGCTATCCGAGGCAAAACAAGAGTATGAACGCTACATGAACATACTCATGAACAAGGACGGCAACGATGTCGATGACACATCGCCCACCTACAAGTTGACTGAGGAGGGAGCCGACACCTTCAACCGCGAGCTAACCATGCAGTTCGCCAACCGTCAGCTCAAACTTGTGCAAAGCCTTCAGGCCGCCATGGTACGCATTGAGAACAAGACCTACGGCATCTGCTGCGTCAGCGGTAAACTCATTCCAAAGGAACGCCTCAAGGCCGTACCCCATGCCACCATGTGCATCGAAGCCAAAAAGGCCCAGCCGAAGTAACCACCTGCCCCGATGAACAAGTTCCACTCCAAAGGACAGCTCTCCGTGTTGATTGTCTGTCTTGTGTTGATTGTTGACCAAATCATCAAGGTTTGGGTGAAGACCCACATGTTCCTCTACCAAAGCATCCACGTGACCGATTGGTTCCAAATACTGTTCACCGAGAACAACGGCATGGCCTTCGGCATGGAAATTATCGAGAAGCTATTCCTTACCAGTTTCCGCATTGCCGTAGTGTGCGTCATCATCTGGTACATCACCAAACTCATACGCATTGGTTCCCGCACAGGGCTCATCGTGTGCATATCGCTTGTCGTGGCAGGTGCCCTTGGCAACATCATCGACTGTGTGTTCTATGGACAGATATTCACCCAAAGCACCCAGACACAACTGGCGGAAATCGTGCCCATAGGCTCGGGCTACGGCAAATGGTTCTACGGCCTGGTGGTCGATATGTTCTATTTCCCCATCATCGACACCCATTGGCCCCTATGGATGCCCTTTGTGGGAGGCCAGCATTTCGTGTTCTTCAGTCCGATTTTCAACTTTGCCGATGCCTCCATCAGTTGTGGCATCATAGCCCTACTCCTTTTCTATGCCAAGAGCTTCAGCCAAAGCATCCAAACATTGGAGTGTCAAATGAAGAAAAAGAAAAAGTGACATGCGAAATGGGTTGTGGCTCGTACTGACGGCAGTGGTTTGTAGTTGCGTCCTCGGATGCAGCCGAAACTCGTCATCCTCCGAGGAAGTGCTTGGCAGTGCAGCCATGGAGGCTGTGCTCTACGATTACCAACGGTTGCTCGGTTTGGCCGAACAACAATCGTTCGACAACCCCACCCGCCAAGCATGCAAGCAATACATATTCAAGAAGCACCATATCACCGAGGCACAGTTCGACACGTCGATGGTGTATTACACGCGCAACACCATCAAACTGGCCGAAATCTACACTCGCCTCCGCAAACGCTTCGAGGCAGAATACGACAACATCAACCGGATCACAGGTGGCGACGAACAATCCACCCACACCAGCCCAGAGGGTGACAGCGTTGACTTGTGGTGGTTTAACAGCTACTACCTTCTCTCCAACTCACCCCTCAACACCAATTTCAGCTTCATTCTGGAAGCCGACAGTAACTATCATCCCACCGACTCCTTCGTGTTTTCCGCTCGATTCATGCCACTCAACAATGTCGATAGTTTCTCACTTGTGATGGGCCTACGAAGCGAATATACACAAAACGAGAACCGCTACCAAACCAAGCACATCAGCCACGCCGGCACCGACTCACTGTGTATATACCTTGCCAATGCCAAAAGGTTGCAGAACCTCACAGGTTTCGTCTGCCTCACCACACCCCCTATCCCAGTTGGTAGGTCTATCGAGCCATACTCCTCGCCGCTCATCCTCGTCCATCAAATCAAGCTTATGCGATATCACACCACATCACTCGATAGCCTTTCGAAAGCTGATACCATCACTTCCAATTCCACCGACAGCACATCTTTCGATATGCCATCAGCCACGCCTGTCTTGCCATTAGAAATGGAGGAAATCATTGAAAACGAATCCAACCAACCCCAACGAATGACCCCCGATGAGTTCCGCAACAAGTCAAAGAAGCCATCACAAGTTCGTCCACTCAATCGGCTTGATAATTCCAAACGCACTCTTCGTTCCAACCAACGCATCCCCAGCACTCCCCGAAACTGACAAACCAACATGCGCGAACAGCCTTGAATCCATATTCTATTATATGATGAAGGGGCTATTTCAAGTCACTCAATAATCCATCTACGACTCTTCACAGAAAATCGGCACTACAGACATTGTCTGAGATATGTAAAACCTAATCCAAGGTAATTATTAGAACGCCACTTAAGGAAACAACTTCTTTAGCGAAAAACCGTTTTGCCTTTTCAAACGCATTTTGTCATGCTTGGACGCTGGTACCGTGGAAAGCAGCGATTCGTAAACCTTTAGCACTTCATCCGCGAGATTCTGCTCGTCGAAGCGTGCGACATATTGGCGCGACTTGACGATGCGTTGTTCCCGCTCGGGGGTATGCTGAAGGTTTGCCAGGATGCAACGTGCCAATGCGTCCGCGTCGTCGGGATCTACATACATTGAATCGGGGCCGCCGGCTTCCTCCAGACAGGATCCTTTGGCGGCTACGACAGGGATTCCGCTGTGAATCGCTTCGATAATGGGTATTCCAAAACCTTCGTAGCGAGATGGATAGACAAACACTTCGGCCATTTGATAGATGGCGGGCAAGTCGGAGAATGGCAGGTCGCTGAGTATGAGAATCCGCTTGCCGATGCCGTGTCTTTCCGCCTCACGCATCACCTTATTAATATATGGGGTACGTCGGCCAACCATGACCAGATTGATGTCGTAGGGAAGCCGTTCTAATGCTTTTACAATCAAACCCGCGTTTTTTCGTTCTTCCAGTGTACCAACTGTCAATATATATTTGGGTGGCAAGTGGTGTGAGTCACTGACTTGTTGTTTCCTTTTTTCATCCACTTGCTGTTTGAAACCTTCGTCACAACCTTGATAAATTACCGAAATCCGACTGTCGGGGATGCCACCCAACGACATGATGTCGCTTTTTGTACATTCGCTGATGGCAATGAAGTGGTCGGCCTCCTTGCATGTGAGGCGGAATTTGATTTTGTAAATCAGGCTTTCTGTCCAGTGGTAGTAGATAGGATGGCGCATGAAGATAAGGTCGTGAATCGTCACGACGGTCTTGATTCCGGTTTTTTTGATGCCGATAGGCAGTTCTCCCGTCAATCCATGATAGAGTTTTATGCCATCGCTTGTCAAGTCGTTCACAATAAGCGCAGAGCGCCAGAGGCTCTTCCAAAGATTCTTGCGTGGGTAGGCGAATCGAACATGTTTGTCGAGCACCATTCTGTTCTTCAGTAATGGATTTCCTGCATCGGGCGTGTAAAGCCTTAATAGGTACTTCCCAGAGTTTTTCCTGATGATGTTGTTGACAAGGGTTCTACAGTAGTTTCCCAAGCCTGTTGCATTGTGAGTAATGCGTTTCGCATCAAATCCTATAAGTATTTGTTGTTCCATGATACAAAAATAATGAATGTGGTTTGAATGAAAGTACTATCATCCAATAAATTGAAAAAATATGCAATATATATTTGCTGTGTGGAAAATAATGTTTAGCTTTGCAAAATTGAAACATAAAACAGTCATTGGAAATGAGTTTTACTACACTTTGCAATACGATATTCGAACAGTCCATCAATGATTATCATGTGACTGATAACGTGGAAACCCTCGTCAAGAATCCTTTTGAGGAAAAAACCATTGAATATTATCTGTATCTGAAAAACTGGATAGACACGGTTCAGTGGCATTTCGAGGACATCATCAGGGATCCTCAAATCAATCCGACAGATGCACTGACTTTGAAACGCAGAATCGACAAGTCGAATCAGGACAGAACGGACTTGGTTGAACTGATAGATAGCTATTTCTTGCAAAAATACGGTAACATTGCGACATTGCCCGATGCCACAATCAATACGGAAAGTCCCGCTTGGGCAATCGACCGTTTGTCTATCCTGGCATTAAAAATCTACCACATGCAACAAGAGGTGAGGCGGACGGATGTCTCGGCCGAGCAACACGCACAATGCCAAAGGAAACTCGACGTCCTACTTGAACAGCAATGCGACTTGTCGAATGCCATCGACCAACTCCTTGAAGATATTGAAAAGGGGAGAAAGTACATGAAAGTTTATAAACAAATGAAAATGTACAATGATCCTAACTTGAACCCTATTCTTTATGGGAAAAAATGTGGAAAATTATGAATTAGAAGCTGTTTTGAAATGTTCGATTAAAAATTTTATAAAAGATTTTCGAGATGAAAATTTGCTTATTTGAAGGAGCAATGGGGCTCCATTGTGACTGAAAAGAAACGAACTTTTCAGCTGGAAAGATTTTATAAAAGATTAATTGGAACATTTCAAAACAGCTTCTAAGAGCGTTTACGAAATAAATGGCAAAAATACTCTTGATTAGGTTCTCTGCATTTGGCGATGTGGCGATGATGGTTCCTATCGTTCATTCGCTGGCCATACAGTATCCTCAGCACGATATAACCGTACTTAGCCGGGTACAGTTTGCCCCATTGTTTGCGACAATGCCTTCAAACACGCATTTTCTTGGTGTGGATCTGACAAGAGACTATGTGGGTCTCAAAGGTTTGAACAAGCTGTACAAGGAACTTCGGCATCGGGAATTCGAATTTGTAGCCGATTTTCATGGGGTGTTGCGTTCAAACTTCTTGAGGTTGTGCTTTTGTCTGTCGGGGCGCAAAACCGCGTGTATTCATAAGGGGCGCAAGGCAAAAAAACGACTGACGCGAATGGGGTACCATAAATTGAAGCCGCTGAAAACCTCTTTCCAACGCTATGCGGATGTACTGAAACGAGTGGGGTTGCCTATATATCCTCATTTCACATCCATATATGGAACATCCAAGGGGACGCTTCACAAAGACACTCTTGACGTGACAGGAGCGAAGGACGGTGAACATTGGATAGGGATAGCTCCGTTTGCGACATATAAGGGGAAGATTTATCCACTCGACAAAATGCAAAAGGTGATTGAATCTCTTTCAATGAAGAAGCAGTGCAAGGTGTTTCTTTTTGGGGGTGGGGATTCTGAGGTGGAGCAAATGGAAGGTTGGAGCCGACAATATGAAAATGTCATTTCAGTGGCAGGAAAACTTCCGCTCGCTCAAGAACTTGCGCTCATCAGTCATCTTGACCTGATGGTATCCATGGACTCTGCCAACATGCATTTGGCTTCGCTTGTCAACACACCCGTGTTATCGATATGGGGAGCGACGCATCCATACGCGGGCTTCTTGGGATGGAACCAATCGGAAACAAACACTATCCAAAAAGAGCTTCCATGTCGCCCATGCTCTGTTTTCGGGAACAAGCCTTGCCGCTTCAACAACTACGATTGCCTACAGATACAACCTCAGTCCATATTGAAGAAAATAGATGGTTTACTGTCATGCAAATAGAGATTAGCAGCGAGTATCTTTGGACCAAGGACTTCGTTCTGGCACTTCCCCAATCTTTCGACAAGGATGGTGTCGTATTGGAGGATGGACGGAATACTGTGAAGAAGTTTGAATGGAACGGACAGCTGGTAGTCGTAAAACGATTCAAACGACCCTATTTGTACCAAAGGGTTGTCTATACTTTTTTCCGATCCACAAAGGCAAAACGGGCGTACTGGTATGCTAAAATCTATCGCGACGCAGGCATCGCGACACCCAAGGAAATCGCATACATAGAAATATTAACCAATGGATTGTTCACAGAGGGATACTTTGTGTCGGAATATTCAAGTGGGACATCTGTCCGTGCCCAACTTTCAGGTGAGAAGTTCTCAAGGCCCTTTGCCGATGCTTTAGCAAAATGTATTGCCCGAATGCATCAATATCACATTTTGCATGGCGATTTGAATACATCTAACATATTGTATCATATAGACTGTCAGGGTGACATTCAGTTTGAGTTCATTGACATCAACCGAAGCAGGTTCCCCACTGCACCAGACATGAGAGTATGTCTTGACAATTTGAAGCGTCTCACTTACCAACGTGATGTGTTAAGGTACATTGTGGGAATGTATGCCAAATACAGACAATGGGAAGAGTCGTATTGTGTTGGTTTTGTGATGAAAAGACTGGAGGAATTTGAGAATCGGAATGCGAGACATTCAAAAATCAAGAAAATGTTTGGTTTGAAGAAGGATTAATCAGTCAATAGGTGTTGTTTTTTGCACGTTAATACAAAAAATGTGCAAGCGCAATGTATTTTCTTACCGTTTTTTTTGTGAATTAAAGATTATTTTTATTTCTTTGCACCGCATTTTATTGATGTAAAAATCGTGAATATTAATTAAAAACAGAAAGTTATGTCAGAAATTGAAGCAAGAGTTAAGGCAATCATTGTAGATAAATTGGGAGTAGAAGAGTCGGAAGTAACCAACGAAGCAAGCTTTACGACTGATTTAGGCGCAGACTCATTGGATACGGTTGAGATGCTCATGGACTTTGAAAAAGAATTTGGATTGACTATTCCTGATGACCAGTCGCAGAAACTCACGACAGTAGGTGATGCCATTGCTTATATTGAGGCAAATCTTAAATAAATCTATTCATTAACATATTACCTCCTCTCTTTTATGAATCTGAAAAGAGTCGTGGTAACAGGGCTTGGTGCACTTACGCCCATAGGTAATTCGGTTGCGGAATATTGGTCAAACTTGTTGGCAGGTGTAAGCGGAGCAAGACCTATTACTCATTTTGACGCATCAAAATTCAAGACCCAATTTGCTTGTGAATTAAAAGGGTTTAACGCGGTTGATTATATCGACCGTAAGGAAGCGCGGCGTATGGATCCTGTCGCACAGTATGCTCTCACTGTAGCCAAAGAGGCGATAGCTGATTCCGGCATGGATCTTGAAACAGAGGACAAGAACAGGATAGGCGTGATTTTTGGTGTGGGAATCGGCGGAGTTGGCTCGCTGGAAGAGGAAGTAAGCAATTATGCATTGACTCATGAGGAAATGGGACCACGATATAGTCCCTTTTTTATCACCAAGATGATAGCTGATATTGTTGCAGGTCATATTTCCATTGCATACGGATTTCATGGACCGAATTATGTCATATCATCAGCATGTGCATCGTCAACGAATGCCATCAGCGACGCTTATAATCTCATTCGCTTGGGGAAAGCCAACGTCATTCTTACCGGAGGTTCGGAGGCCGCTATCGTGGAATGTAGCTTGGGCGGATTCGGATCGATGAAAGCATTATCGACCCGTAACGACGATTCGGAACACGCATCCCGACCGTTCAGCGGAAGCAGGGACGGCTTTGTAGTGGGGGAGGGCTCCGCATGTATTGTGTTGGAAGAGTTGGAACACGCGAAAGCCCGAGGAGCCAGAATCTATTGCGAGCTGGCGGGAGCGGGCATGTCGGCCGATGCCTTTCACATTACAGCCTCCCATCCGAAAGGATTGGGCGCAAAATTGGTAATGCAGAATGCATTGGACGATGCTAATCTTGCTCCTGACGATATTGATTACATCAATGCACATGGTACATCTACATACGTTGGTGACATTTCGGAAGTGCTTGCCATAAAAGATGTTTTTGGCAGTCATGCCTACAAACTCAACATCAGCTCCACCAAGTCGATGACCGGCCATTTGCTGGGAGCCGCCGGTGCGGTAGAGGCTGTCGCATGTATATTGACTGTCGTACATGATATTGTTCCACCAACCATCAATCATGAGGAAGGCGATGAGGATCCCGAAATTGATTACAATCTCAATTTCACTTTCAATCAGGCTCAACGAAGAGAGGTGAGGGCTGCACTTAGCAATACTTTTGGATTTGGCGGACACAATGCGTGCGTCATTTTCAGGAAATACAAGGAATAAAGTGCATATAGGTTTGGTGTATGACAGGATAAGACTTCTGTTTGATAAGAACAAGAAGTCATATGATTGTTTTTATCGCATTTTGGATGTCTATCCACGCAACATCTACTATTACGAGATAGCATTGATGCATAAGTCCATAAAGTTGAAGGGAAAGAATG
>JAUNNV010000002.1:0-13811 GCA_030531335.1 Bacteroidales bacterium | reverse complement strand
TTGCATCAACAATGAACGTCTGGAATTCTTAGGCGACGCTATTTTGGAGGCTATTGTGTCGGATATCTTGTTTAGGAGATACGGCGACCGGAACGAGGGATTCCTAACGAATATGCGCTCCAAAATTGTGAAAAGGGAAACACTTAACTGTATAGCAAAGCAAATCGGTCTTGATGGATTGGTACGTTCGGATGTGCCCTTATCCACAACCCACAACAATTATATTGGTGGAAATACTTTTGAGGCGTTACTTGGAGCACTCTATCTGGACAGGGATTACCAAGCGTGCTATCGGTTTGTTGAGAAAAAGATAATCGGCACATACATCAATCTTGACACTATTTCACATCAAGAGGAGAACTACAAGTCGAAATTGCTTGAGTGGGGACAGAAACACAAGGTTTCTGTTTCTTTTAGGTTGTTGAATGAATCAGTGGATAAGGATTTCAGTCCGATATTTCAGTCTGTAGTATATATAGGCGATACGGAAGTTGGCAGGGGTGATGGATATTCCAAAAAGGAATCACATCAAAAGGCAGCGCAGGATGCTTTGAGGAAGATTCGCTCCACAAAGAATTTCTTGATGCAGATTGCCGATCCAGTAGATGAGCAACAAAAGGTCGTTGCTGATTGCGTGTAGAAAGGGACTTGTTGGATTCTGCTGTGTTTTTTCAGTCTTATAGGATAGGGACATACTTTTCGGCATACTCCAAATCGGCCTCATCATCGATTTCGTACCAAAGCAGATTGTCGAGCTTCAATACATTCAGAGGCATGATGTTTTGTGAGGTCAATAGTAATTGGAACTCGTAACCGAGTCGCAGCCTCTCATCAACGGAAGCCATGTAATCCTCAACCATCTCTTGGAAAAACACATTGCTCAGTTTGTGAATGCCGACCAGTTCTCCCGATGGATTGATTCGTGTCCTGTCGGTGGAGCAGTTGATGAGCTCGCATTTTTCATTCATCTGCACGTAGTACTGGTCTTGGAATTTTGTGACTGGAGCAATCAACATTGCCGATGGAAATGGACAGGAAAGAAGTTCGGTTATTGCTTTCCGTTCATACACCAGATCTGACTCAAGCAGCAGGAAATCCTCATTCCCGATGGCTTCTCGGCATGAATACAGTGTAAACATACTGTTTGTTTCGGCGTAATGCGGACTATATACACATTCTATCTGCGGATACTTTTCCATCAACGCCTCATACATTTCCTTTTTCCAACCAGTTCCAATGATTATTCGTTCAATGCCACAATCAATAAGTGTGTCAATACTCCGTAGAACCATTGCTCTGTCGTTGAATTCCACAAATCCTTTTGGAATGAGTTCCGTATATTTGCCAAATCGCGTGCCCAAACCGGCCGCCATGATAACTGCTGTCTGTATCATTTTGATGTTTGTTTGATTACTCAGATATTGATGTTCAATCCTAACCCCAAGATATGCTTTGAATCCGATTTTCTGAACACATGATATAAATAATACCATTCGATGTTCAGTTGTTTGTTGATTTGATAGTTGGTGCCGACATAGTACCGAATTTTGGTCCATTTCGCATCAGTCGTAAACAATTCAGACGCAAGGTAAGGTGAGAATCGGGTCTTGAGTATATGATACTGCGCTTTTATTCTTGAACGTAGTTCGTGACTTTGTTGGGATTTTGCGGGACACCAAGTGTATAGAAACCGTTCGCGTAGTGCAATTTTGACATCACCTATAGAGAAAGTTCCAGTCGCTTCGGGTACCAATCGGTTTGTCCAATTATGGTTGCTACGCAAAAGGTCGTAACTCATTGTCGTTTTGAGCCAGAAAATGGGAGAGAATCCTACGGAGAATCGGCTGAAACAACTTTCAAAATGTTGGTATTGGTTGTTGTGGTGTTCAAAGTATCCGCCAATTGACCATTTGGGGAGGCTTTTGAAATTATAAGTAACGTTGACATATTCCCAACCATCAGTGCCGTTGTCCGAACATCTCATTGTTTGTGGAAGCAATGCCATGATGACAAAGATAAGTATGATTGTGTGCATTCTCATATTCGGTGGGGTTTTCGTATGCTATTTTTGCGTGAGTTTATTTTTCTGTAAGAAGAAAAACATTGCGCCAAACAATATCCAAACTGTTAACATGATATAGGATTGCGGACAGAAGTGAACGCCGCTGAGGTTCGGAATCGGGATGACTTTAAGAACGACGAAGCCAACGGAAAAACACGAACCAAGAATTGCGGACAATTTCAAGAAAGGCTTATGGTCGCCATCGCGTTCCATCGTCAGCAATGTGGCTGCGCAGGTGAAAAAGAAGCCTATAGAAGCACCGATGGAACTCATGTCAACAAACCATCCAAGTGCCTCTCTTCCAAGTATGGGGCCACTGAGTGAAATCAGGATGCAGAACAACATGGCATTGCGAGGCGTACCATGTTTGACATCGATTTTGGCAAATGCCTTGGGAAGGTATCCATCGCGGGCCATTGAAAACATCAAGCGGCTCGATGCAAGGTAGAAACCCATGATGCCTGAAAGCACGGCACACGAAACGGCAATCCCAATAAGTGTTTTCCCCATCTTCCCCAACAGTTCCTCCGCAGCCAACAAAAGCACCCAATCGCCATCCAACACTTTCTCGGGCCACTGCTTGAAGGCTACAGCCGCAACTGTGTTATTGGCAATATAAACGAAACATCCAAAAAGAATGGCCACAATCATGATTTTCATTACCTTTCGGAACGAAAACTTAAATTCCTCAGCCGCCTGAGGAATGGTATCAAAACCAACAAAAGCCCAAGGCGCAATGGCGAATGTGGCCAGGATGGCTGAAAAAATTCCATGTCGTCCGGCATGGGCGTACAAGTCGAGCGAAGCAGCGTCTGCACTATCGGCAAGAGCCTTTGCCCTGTCGAATCCCCAGACTGGTTCCATGTTTGCAAAGCTGGTCTTGTTACTGAATAAGGCGGCGAAAGTGAGGATAAACACAGAACCTGCCAATAGACTGGCAAGAACAGTTTGCACAAATCCTGCTTTTTTAACACCGATGATGTTGAGCCATCCGAACAGAATCAGGATGCTGGAGGCCAATAGCACCTCTCCACACCATACGTCGAATCCTACAATCTGATAGTGAAACCCCCATTTCAGCAAGTCGGTGTCCCCGTCGAGCCCATCCACTATCAGCGCGATGGCCGTTGAGTTCATGGGCACGTTGGTGAGATACGCCGCGACAAGAAACCACCCACAGACGTATGCAGGAATACGGCCAAAACACTGCTTTGTGAAAGTGAACTCTCCACCTGCCTTCGGGTATTTGGGTACCATGTACGCATAGCTGAATGCTATGACAATCATGACCAATGCTCCTAAGAGCATTGCTATGGCTGTTCCGTCAACACCCGAGTTGGGCAGGAATTTTTTCCCTGGATTGATGAAAGCTCCCCAACCAATAATACAACCAAAGGCAAGTGCCCACACATGTGCGGGTGAAAGATGTTTCCGAAGACTATTCTTGTTGTGTTCCATCAAATCCTTGTCAGATCGTATGCTCGTGTGCCAATGCCCAATTTCTCGGCATGAATCAGACCGGCTTCCCAGTCGGTATCGGGATGGGTCAACCTGAACACATCGTGGTGATGACAATCCTCGTGATGCCCATCCATCATATCGTTTTTCAACATAGGCTGTTGGTTTGCCGCATCCACACAGGCCTGGTCAAGAGCCACAGGGTCGAACGATGCGAACATGCCTACATCAGGGATAAGTGGCAAGTCATTGTACGGTTCACAATCACATTCAGGCGATACGTCAACAACCAGACTTATATGGAATGAAGGCTTTCCTTGCATCACCGCCTTGGCATATTCGGCTATTTTTTTGTTCATCACGGGTTTTGCCTCGTCCCATTTTGTCATGATGGCTCCTTTGGGGCAATAGGCGATGCAGTAGCCACAACCCAAGCAGTTGTCCTCGTTGATTACAGCCTTGCGTTTGACAACACTGACTCCTTTATGAGCGCAATTCCTCGTGCAGGCACCACATCCTATACACAACGATGTGTCAACCATGGGAGTTCCACTGCTATGCATCTCCATCTTGCCTTTCTTTGAGCCGGAACCCATGCCAAGGTTCTTCAATGTCCCTCCGAATCCAGCAGAGATATGGCCCTTGAAATGGGTTAGCGAAATGATGATATCCGCTTCAGCAATAGCCGCGCCGATTTTTGCCTCCTTCACAAATTCCGCTCCTTCCACTGGTATCATCCGCTCGTCGGTGCCGCGCAACCCATCTGCAATAATGGAATGGACACCTGTCGCCAAAGGATTATACCCATTGAAATATGCGGCATCCAGATGGTTCAAGGCATTGTTGCGATAGCCTACGTACAGTGTATTGCAATCGGTGAGGAAAGGCTTGCCCCCCTTGCTTTTGATATGGTCGCAAAGCACACGCGCATATTGTTGACGCAGGAAAGCCAAATTTCCCACCTCGCCAAAATGGATTTTGACTGCAACAAATTTGTCAGTGAAATCAATGTTATCAATTCCTGCACGTGTGATTAATTGTTCGAACTTGCCAAGAAGGCTGTTCCCTGTCCTTACATGTAAGTCAGTAAAATAAACTTTGGAATGATTCATATCTCTTAATTCAAAATTCACAATTCACAATTTAAAATTTATAACTTACGTGTCCCAACAGCTTAAATCCCAAGCCAGGAATGCCACCCGTTTGCAAGCTGCCCAGCTCGTAATAGGTGTTGAACAGGTTCGATGCGTCCAACGACACACTGAATCCCTTGGGTGATTCCCACTCACATCCTGTTCCCAAAATGGCATACGCCGATTGGGAATGGATGTAATTTGAGCTTGAACTGTTGACCACATAGCTTTTCAAATCATTTTTTATGCTTTCTGAAGACGATTGTGCATGGATGTTTGTTCTCAGCCATACACAGCCAAAACGTTTCTTGTCGATGATTTTTTGTGAGGCGACGACATTGCACAGAAGTTTTGGGATGTTGCACACTTTGTGTGCGCCCGTCGAGTGGAATTTTACCACTTGAAAAGGATGTTGATAGGTCAGTGTGAGATTCAACAATGTTTTTGTGGTGTTGTATTGCAAGGTGTTTTCAATGCCTCCCATGCTGATTTTACCGGCATTGTCGAATGCTTGGCTATAGTAAACCAAGTCTTTCACATTGTTGTAGAATAGATTCACATCGTATTTCAGGTGGATGGGTTTCCATTTGAGTGTTGCGCCAAGCTGGAGTGCGTCCATTACCTCCGGCTTCAGGTTGGTGGCTCCCGAGAGGATTTTCAGATTCGATGACCGATAGAATGCCGGTGCATCGACGTATGAGTGGGAATAGCCTCCTTTCATGCTGAATACGGATGTGGGCATCCAAATCAACGATGCACGTGGCGACCAGGTGTTGATTCGCTCCTTATTGTTTCGGATTTTATGGTCGTAATGTAGTCCACCGTTGAAAATCAGTTTCTTGGAGAAGTTGTGTTTTATTTGTGCGAAAGTGGATACGGTGTATTCCAAGCCCGAGTATAGGAAATCATTTTGCGTCCCAATGAATTGGTTGTAGTTTCCTCCCAACAGCATTTGTCCGTCCGACACGACCAGGTTTTCATATTGGGCTCCTACCAGTATCGAGCCTTGCGCTTTGTTGCCTTTCTTGTAGTTGAACGTGCCGCTTATTGTGCCTCCAAGACTATAGACTTCCCAATTCACGGCTTGGAATGAGCCTTGGGTCGTGATGGGCGTGCTGAGCATGTCGGTGAATATCCGTGCTGCCGGAGTTGGGATGGTGTCGCCCAATACATTGTATATTTGGGAGCGTTCCATTGTTCCGAATGCCGATGCCGACAAAGTCGAATTGCCCCAGGTGTGTGAGTATTCTATGTCCATGCGTATGTTTGTGCGCGACATGCCCGGCTTATCGCCATTGATGCTTGTGTATTTGTCGTACGAATATTGTTCGTCAAACCCAAGCAACGAGTAGTAGGGCACTTTGTGCGAGCATTGTCCGATTGCGCTGATTCTCATGTCGCCCCAGCGTAGCTTCATGCCGGCATCGAAGGTAGGCCGGTTGTTGTACCCTTCGCTGTAATGGGTCGTACCGCTCAGGTTGTGTGCCTCTCCTTCTGATGTGTAAAACGCGGCCCAGGCCAGATATTCGCTGTGCATGTTGCCGTTTCCGAAAATCAGTGATCCGCCGTAGGTGTTGTATCCTCCCGACAACAACGATAGTTTTCCCCCATCGATTTCGCTGCCCGACTTTGTTATCAGATTGACTACGGCAGTAAGTGCCACATTTCCGTAGAGTGAGGAGGCGGGGCCGCGAAGCACTTCGATTTGCTTGATTTTGTCGATGTTGTATCGGTAGTCGAAAGCCTCTCCATTGGTGGAAATACTGTTCATGCGGTGTCCATCCACCATCACCAACATGGTTTCCTGCCCCAAGGCATATACGCCGCGCATCGCCATGTTGTCGTTGACACCTCCTACAATGGACATCCCAGGGACATACAGCATCAGTATGTCGGCCAGTTTCTTGCATCCAGAAGCTTGAATCATCTCTTCCGTAATCAATGTCATCGGCACAGGCACCTCCTCCTCGCTTTCGTTCAGTTTGGAAGCCGTCGATACCATGTTTTTCCCTCGTTTCAGCTGGTTCACAATTTCCACGAAGCGGGGGTTGTCGTTATAGGTTGTGTAGAATGGGTCGGCCGCCAGCAACCGTTCGGTGTAGTATTCGGCCTTTTCTGGCCGGTCGAGTTTCAGGTTGCTGAGTGCAAGCAGATAATATGCTTTCACTTGATATTCGTTGGGCAGGGTGTTGGCTATGTTTTGGAGCAACGAGTCGGTTTGCTCGAAACGGCCTGTATCGTATGCATCGCTTGCTTGTTGGAAGCGAGACATTTCCGATTGCCCCTGCATGGTAAGGGAGAAGCAGGCAACGAGAATCAACACTGAAACAAACTTTCTCATCGTGATATTCTTGCTGGGATAATGATTGAAAACGTGGAGCCTTCGTCGATTTTCGATTCAACCAAAAGCTTTCCTTCGTGGTGTTGTTCGACGATGGTTTTTACGATTCCCATCCCCAACCCGGTGCCTTCGCCAGTGGGTTTTGTGGTAAAGAAGTCCTCAAACAGCCTTTTTTTTGTCTCTTCGTCCATTCCCATGCCGTTGTCTGTCAGGTCGATTCGTAGCGACAGGGTTTTGGGATCATCGGTGTCCGATATAGTCATCCTGATGTCGATGGATGGGCTGTAATTTTGTTCGTTCCGTTGGGCACGTTCCTTCACGGTGTAGCAAGCATTGTTCATGATGTTGAGCACCGCACGGCTCAGGTCTTGTGGTATGACCATCAGTTTGGGCAGCGAATCGGGGTATTCCTCATGAATGGCTATGTTGAAGCTTTTGTCGCTGGCACGCATGGCGTGATAGCTCAGCCACACATATTCGTGAACCAGGCTTTTCACATCGGTGGGGATGAACTCGCCTTGCTTTCCACGGCTTTGCATCAGGATGCCGTGAATGACACTAATGGCACGCTGGCTGTGTTCCTGTATTTTCTGTAGGTTTTTCTTCAGGTCGTTCGCTATGTCCGACAGGTCATCTGCATCGTCTTGGTTGAGTCTCGCCATGTTCTCCTCCACGATGTCTTGCAAGTCATCCAATAGATTCACCGACAACTTGCTGAAATTTATCACAAAATTAAGAGGATTTTGAACCTCATGGGCGATGCCCGCACTGAGTAGTCCCAGCGAAGCCATTTTTTCTTGTTTCTGGAGCTTTTCCTGCAGATTCGCGACTTGATCCTGCAGATTGCTTATCTGTTGTGTTGGACTTGCAAGTTTTTCCATACTCTATGTCAATGTAATTTTATAATAAATTTTGTGTATTCGCTTTTCACTGAATTCACTTCGATGGACCCTCCCCAGTCTTGCAGTGTTTGTTGGCATAGATACAGTCCTACGCCCGGAGCTTCGCGGGTGGGTTTTGTTGTGAAAAAGGGGTCGAAGACCTTGTCGATGATGGAGCTTTCGATGCCGGTTCCATTGTCATAGACCGACAATTGTACGATACTGTCGTTATCGGCCGGACGCGAAAGAGCGATGCGTACGACTGGTGTCCAACCTGTCGGATGCGATTGTCTTTTTTTGATTATCGCATAGAAGCTGTTTTGCAGGAGCGATTGGATAACTTGGCTGAGGCTTGCGGCGTTTACTCGTGCCAGATACTCACTGTCCAGTCCGCAGGTTTCCACCTGAATGTTGTGTTCCTTGATTTCCTTCGCGTAGTATGTATTACACTTTTCAATGTTTTTCTTGCACAGAGGCCCTATGTCCTCCACTTCCACCTTGTCGTTTCGCTCTTTCAGCATTTCTTCCATGGCTTTCAGAATGCGTGTGGTGGATATTCCATGCTCTTCGATTTTCTCAAGGTTCATGTTCAGCATGTCCAATGCGTCTGTCGAATCCTCCCGGATGTCATCGGGCATCTGTACGCCTTCCTCTTCCAGATTTTCCCTCAATTCGCTGGTCAGTCCTATCGAGAGGTGCGAGAAATTGTTGATGTAGTTCATTGGATTGAGAATGCGGTCGATCAAGCCTTTCGTTAGTTTTCCGATGGCCGCTTCCCGTTCTTTTCTCGACAATTGCTTTTGGGTATCTTCCAGCTCCTTCGTTCTTTTTTTCACAAGCGATTCCAATCGGATACGTTCCAACTCATTGCGATGTTGCTGCCATCTGAAAAGTAGGTAGATGGCCAAGGCAAACAACAGCAGGTATGTCAATATCGCGAACCATTTGAGGTAAATGGGGGTCGGCACACTGAATTGTTGCACGTCCGACTCGTTGATTATGCCGAAAACATCCAGCGAGCGCACCTGCAACTCGTATTTCCCAAAAGTCAGGTGACTTAGATTGACATCCTGACTGCTGCTCCATTGTGTCCACTTGCCATTCGTGTGTAGTCGGTAGCTGTATTGTGTCGCTCCGATAGGGTCGTATCGGTCGTTCGACATTTGGAAACTTATGCTGGAGTTGTCGCATAGAAAATTCCGAATGTGGATTTGTGTGCCATACATGGGCATTGTATCGGCATTATGCAGGTCGAAGCGCAGCAAGCCAAAATTGCCGCCAATCCATGCCACGTCCGATTTTACCTGCATGGCTTGTACGCTGAGTGGGTCGAACATCCTACACCATTTTTGCAGGCGTCTTGTCAGCGTACTGCATGTCAGTCCTTGGTTGTTCGACAAGGAGCTCCACACGTTCCCTTTTTCATCTACATATTCGAACAATAGGCTTATGGCCGGATTGTCTTTCTTGTTGAATGATGTTTCCTTTGGGTCGAAGCAGTAGGTTTCGTTGTAGAGATTGATGGCCCAGAGCGTTCCGTCGGCTTCGGTTGTGTATTTCACTACGTTTGGAATGGGTGCCACCAGTTTCCCATGGCCGGTCCAGTCGTACAGGTAGATACCATCCAGCTCTCCTGCAAAAATGGAGTCGCCCTGCGCATGTACGGACAAGGTGTGCCTGGAGGTAATCCTATGCAACCCGTTTCTATACGAGAACAATCCCTCTGCGGTTGCCAGCAGGGTGCCGTGGCCTGTGGTGTGGCATAGCTGCCAGCAGGCTGTGTTGATGCCTTCGAGCTTGACGAACCGATCGTCGGCGTTCAATGTGAATACTCCTTGCAGTGTGCCCGTCAGGAAGTACGAATCGGTAGCCATGATGCTGGTGACCTGCCCTTTCAGTCCGCTGTTTTCGGAGTATTGACTGATGACAGGCGAAACATACACGGCAAACAAACCGTTGTTGGTGACTCCCCACAAGCAGCCTTTCCCATCGTAGGCCAAGTCGATGATGTTGTTGCTGCACAGACCGTCGAGTTCGGTCAGTGAAGTGTGCTTCTTTCCGTTCCGATCGATCAATACCACTCCGTGGGTCGAGGTTGCCAGTGCTTTCAACCCCAAGTCTGGAATGTCGGTTTCCGCATTTACCGCAATGTTGTTCCACATCGGACTCGTGCTTGAAGGTACGCCTTCCCCAATGGCCACTATTCTCTGTTCTTCGTCAAGATGGAAACGTTTTCCGTCGCTCGTGGTGAAGGATATCGTTTGGCTTTCCTCGTCGATGTGGGTAATTTCCCCTATTTGTTGTTCAGGGTCTGCATCATTGATTACGAAAATCAGATTCCCATCGGGAGTGAGGTAGCCAAGCACGTTGTTGCCACCGAACCAAAGTATTCCGTCGGCCGACAGCAACAGACTTGTCACACGCGATATGCCCGGCGTGTGCGTCATCTTCCAATTCACGCCATCGTAGGTTAGCAGCCCTTCGAAGTTGCCCACATACACTTGTCCATTCTTGTCGCATGCAACGGCAAAGTTGCGGTTGTGTCCACCATATTCCATGGCTGTGAAATTGCGGAAGAAAGGTCGTCCGCCCATATTGGCAGCCTGTCCCACCATCCAGATAGGACACACCACAACAAGCAGCAACAACAGCCGCTGGATTTTGCTCATTGCTTTATGATTTCCGTGTAGGGTGTTGTACCACTGATGTAATATTCCCATTCCTCAGGCGTGAAGTTTCGTTTTATTTTTTCTTGCAACAGGATGGCTACCTGTTCTGTTGCCACATTCGTACGGACAATGCGACCGTTGTCAAGACCGATGAGTACATAGCCGTTTCCTGTCGGACACACCGACATGGGCCAGCTGTCGAAGTTGAGGGATGCAGGTGTCACCCACTCCTTGGGAACAAAGGTTTTGCTCGTTTGCCGGGATTTCACATCCGACTCCGACAGCTTCTCATCTACTTTCGGGATGTTCCATACCAACGTGTTCTTGTCGTAACTGTTCGACACAAGAATGTCGCCTATCTGTGTCATGTCGTTGATAGCACCACTGTGTCCGTAAAGGGTGCTGATGTAGCGTAGCTGTTCGTCGAACATTAGAATCAGTCCCGTGGCTGTGCCTAAATACAGCCTTCGGGATAGGGTCGAATAAAAAGCCGCTGTCACCTTCTCCTTTGTGAGCGATCCACGGGATGCCAGCTTGCCTCTGTCGAGCAGCTGGCCACATTCGCCGTTGGCGAACAGCAGCAACATCTGGTCGCCGTCGCAGCGCACGATGTCCGAAAGCGTTTGTTCCAGTCGCACAAACCCAACGATATGTTTCTCTTTTGTGTCGAACCACACTATTGAGTTCTTGCCGGCCAACAACAGCGTATGGTCGTTCAGGTTCACAATCTTGAAAAACGATTCTTCGCTTGGCAGTACGGTGGGTAGGTTCACGCCGTGATAATCTACTACGCAAAGTGCTCCATGGAGCGAGAGCGCATATACGTGGCTCGTGTCGGCATATACATCCCGAAAGTCGTAAAGTGGATTATGCATCAGCGTACCCTCGCTTTTCAAGGAGTCGGGCCATATCAGTTCTATTTCGCCATAATCCGATACAGCCACATACAGATTATCCTTCGCTTTGCGGATGGCTCTTACCGAACCGCTCATGCCTGCTTCTATCGTGTGGGCGCATTCCGCGCATGTGTTCATTGCGTTAAAGCATTCCGACAGGTAGGTGTTTCCTTTGTATCGGTCTAAAAACAACCAACTGGTGTAAGCCAACATTGAGGCTATTTCCTTGTTGCCGCTTTCGTATTGCGACAAGGCAGAGGTGCCTAATGTACGTCCCAAGATGCGGTAGCTCAGCGTGTCGGTGACGCTCTTGGCCGCTGTGGCTTCGTCGCGCTGTATTTCGGCGGTTTGTTGGTGTATCAAGGCGTTCACCCGTTGTTCTTCGGCCTCGCGTGCCGCCAGCACGGCCATTTCTTCGGCCTCGCGTGCAACCTTGCGTTCTTGCTCGGCCCTGTCGCGCATCTGTATGGCCAGTCTGGACTGCTCTTCGGCGCGCAGCCGCTGTCTGTCCGAAATCTCCTTCTGTTGGTAGGCGATGTCCTCCATTTGTTGACTGACACGCTTTACTACGGCCGCATTGGTTTCCGAGGCCTTGATGCTTTCCAAGCGGCTCTTGAGCTCCTCGTAGTCACTGACAGTCTGGTTGCGCCCCAAATAGTAGGTGCATACTGCAAGTATTGCCGCCAACGCAGCGGAAATAACCAGACACACATGGTGGAACCGTTTCCCCTTCATACGGGCTACATGCTATTTCAGTCGTTTGATGACCAGCTGGGTGATGTCGTCGCTCTGTTCAGCCTCGCCCGTAAACTCCTTCACGCTTTGTTTGATGGCTGCCACGATTTGTTGACTGCCGGATCCCTTTTGGTCTTTTAGTACGTTCACCAGCCTGTCGTCACCAAATTGGTTGTGGGTTATGTCTTCCGCTTCGGTCACTCCGTCGGTAAAGGTTACCAAGGCATCTCCGGGTGCAAGATCCATACTCTCGTTCGAATAGGGTATGCCTTCCATGGCACCCAACACCAGGTTCACCTTCGATTTCACCAGTTCCACCGAGCCGTCGGCACGTAGGATGTATGGAGGGTTATGGCCGGCGTTGGTAAATTCGATGTGACCCGTGGCCAGGTCGTAAATGCCATAGAACACCGTCACAAAGAGGTCGTTTAGACTTTCCTCGCACAAAAGGTTGTTCACCGTGCGCATACACTCGGCCGGGTCGATGCCATGCACGCCGTTTGCCTTGATCATTGTTCGGCTCACGGCCATGAAGATGGCGGCCGGAATGCCCTTCCCACTCACGTCGGCCATCGTAAAGCCGAATCGGTTTTCGTCGATGGCAAAGAAGTCGTAGAAGTCTCCACCCACATCCTTGGCCGCTTCCATGCTGCCATGGATATCGACATTGTCACCAGCCTTCATGTTCAGCTTGAAGCTGTGGGGAAGGATGGCGTGTTGTATCTCGCGAGCCACGCTGAGGTCGTTTTGTATATCCACCAACTGCTTGTGCTCCCTCTGCGAGCTGCGCACGAAGTTTATCTGTTCGATGGCCTTCTCGATGGTCTTGTCCAGATCGTCCAGGTCGATGGGTTTCGTGGCGAAGTCGAAGGCTCCGCTGTTCATGGCCTGTCGGATGTTGTCCAAGTCGCCGTATGCACTCACCATGATGCACTTCAAGGCAGGGTTGCGCAATTCGTTGATTTTGGCAAGGAGTTTCAGTCCGTCCATTTCATGCATGTTGATGTCCGACAGCACGATGTCAATGTCGGGGTTTTTCAGCATCACCTGTAGGGCTTCGAGACCGTTGTGGGCAAACAGGAAGTCATACTCGCCTTTTTTGATTTTTCGGCGGAAATGTTGGGTAAGGAGGAGTTCCAGATCCACCTCGTCATCTACACTTAGTATTTTTACTGCCATGTTTCTTTGATGGTTTTCTGTTATTTGCGACAAAGATAGTGAAATAAAATCATATCAATTCACTTCCCGTTTCTTTTTCATCCTTTTTGTCTTCGTCTCTCTTTGTCGCGATTGTATGTCTTCGTGGTTTGTCCGCACGTGCAGTGCCGGTATTATCATCAGGGCTATGTCTCAATAGGCCGACCAATCATGGTGTGGGTTTATATCAAAAGTCGCCCCCCATGTTATATATGCCAGCCGTGTCTGTCGCCTTATGTCGGGGTCGCTTGTCTTCGCCGTCTGCGTATTCCACAAAAAAAGAGTGTTTTTTTTGCGTATTCCACAATGGAAGTGTGGAGGAAAAACCATATATTTGCAACGGAGTATTACAAAAGAGGCACAGATATGGACAATTTGATCAGGTTTGACTGGGCCATCAAGCGCATCCTGCGCAACAAGGCCGACTATTGCATCGTGG
>JAUNNV010000192.1 GCA_030531335.1 Bacteroidales bacterium | reverse complement strand
CATAATACTTATTTCCAAATAAATTTAAACAGCTTCTAAATAGTTATAAAAAAGACATTATTTTTGCAAGACCGACTTGGCTTGTTCGAGTGTAGCCACTACCCGATCACACCATTCATCGAACTCAGGATCCTCCAACTGACATTCAGGATGGCTCAGGATGTGGCTTACCGTGTTGCGCAATCCATCGGCGGCCTTTACAGTGGCCTGGAATCCCGGTACGACACGTTTCAACTTGGTATTGTCGAACACAACAGTGTTGGCCTTGTCGCCCAACAATCCTCCCCGATAATCGTAATCGCTCACGGCGGCAAGGAATTCGGATGCCACATGATAGGCCTTCAGCTCCACGCCCAGACTGTCGGCTATGATGTGATAAATCTGGTTCCAAGTGAGCGACTCGTCGGAAGTAATCTGGAAGGCCTCGCCCAAAGCATGTGGATTGCCCATCAAGCCGACGAAGGCACGTGCGAAATCGGTGTTGTGGGTGAGCGTCCACAACGATGTGCCATCGCCCTGGACAATCACCGGCTTGCCTGCGAGCATCCGGCGTGCCACCTGCCAGCTGCCATGCTTGCCATGCACACCCACCGGAAGCTTGCGCTCATCGTAAGTGTGCGACGGACGGACAATGGTGATGGGGAAACCATCTTCGCGATAATGCTTCATCAACAATTCCTCGCACGCTATCTTCTGGCGCGAATACTCCCAATAAGGATTCGCCAGCGAAGTCCCCTCGTCAATGATGTAGTTGCGTACCGGCTTGTTGTAGGCTGAAGCGGAGCTGATGTAAATGTATTGCGACGTACAATGGCGGAAGAGCTGGAAATCGCGCTCGACATGTTCGGGACGCATTCCGATGAAGTCAACGACACAGTCGAAACGCAAACCGGCAATTCCGGCACGAACAGCCTCGACTTCGTTGATGTCGGCTTGTATGGTTCTTACATTCTGAGGCAACACACTGCCTCGATTGCCACGGTTGAGCACATAAAGCTGCCACGTGGCATCCGTAGCCACAAAGCGTGTGATGGCGGCACTGATGGTGCCTGTGCCGCCGATGAAAAGTGCGGTTCTCATTGTTCGGGGTTTAGAGTTACGGTGATTGTCGTTGTAGCATGAGCTGGCAAGGAGGCCTTGAATCCCAAGCATTTCGCATCGGCAGCCTCGTAATCCGTAGTGGCCTTGCAATGCCACCAACCGCCCTCGACAGGCACTGATGCCTTGCAGCTGACGAGTACGCTCTTCTCGTCGCGGGTCATGCGTATGGTGGTGTTGTCGATTACCGACAAGTCGGTGCTCTTGTCGGTCACCAAAGTCCACACCATGTCCACCTCCTTGGTGGGTGTGAGTTCGTCGTGGATTTCCAGTTTCCGATTATCGACCAATGCGATGGAACGGCCGACCGACTCGACATCGTTGTAGCATGGAGTCAAGTCGAGCTTTGCTCCACGTCGCATACCCTCATCGAAGGTTTCCGTAATCGTGGCCATGCCATTCACTTTGAACTTCTTGTTGTCGAGCGTAATGACGTTGTGATATTGGTTCTGATAGCGCAACAAGTCCCAACGCCCGGAGGTTTGCCCCATCGACCACAACGACACGCCAGCCGCTTCTACCTTCGCATAGTTCTCGGGGCCTTGGTCGATGACCCATCGCTCGCCATTCACCTCATACACAAAAGTCCCGGCATCCATGTGGGCATGGTTCTCGGAAGCCTTTCCACCCTTCACACCGAAGAAAGCGGCATTGGCATCGTTCCAAGCCGAACGAGTGAAATAGACAGGAGTCTTGCCACCGCCTGTCCAGGTAAGCTGGGAAGGCTCTGGTATCGACGACAAATCCATGTCCTTGGCAAAGGCCAATGCTGCGGGCATGTGTCGGTTTGCTCCCATCTTATTGCTGATGGTATTCATTTCCCACCACAACAGCGAGGGGTCGTTGTTGATGGCGGCAAAATAGAAAGGCGAGATGGAGAACCCACCACCTGTGGCATTGTCGGCATAATTGAAATACTGGTGTGAGGGACCCATCACATGAAAATAGTAATACCCCGTCTTTGCGAAACCACCATTGCCCATGTAAATGTCGTAGCCATTCTGTTTCAAGGCGTAGTTGAGCAACACATTATATGTAGTGCCATAATCCCAATAGCCGGCACCCTCGGCGTATGCGCCGTCAGGATCGTAAGTGTTGACCACATTGCGGATGCCCTTGATGTACTGCTGATAGATTTTGTTCATCTTCACAGGGAGCACATCCCTGAGTGCCAAAGCGGCAAACAAAATGCCGCCATTGCACACCTGGCTCCAGTTGTTTGATTCCTTGAACACACCGGCATGAGAGGATTCGAGGGCCGTGTCGATGGCGAACTTCTCCAAGGCACCAGCCACAAGTTTCCGCATCTCGACCGACAGGTAATCGTAGAGCCAGTCGTAGGCTATGGCTACACCCATGGCCATTTCGGCTGTGTCAAGATAATGCGAGGGATGCCAGTCGGGAAACGAACACACCACATTGAGCTCACTCCTGGCGGCCGTGAGATAGGCAGTGCTTTTAGTCCTGCGATAGGCGTATGCCAAGGAAAACAGTTTTTGCAGGCTGCTCCGACAAACATTGAGCAATCGTTTCCCACTCTCATCCAACCTATATTCGGACACCCCGGCTCGCACAGCTTCCTCGGCCTGACTCATCGTACGCTTGTGAAGCGTCTTCATCTGCTCCGAACTGGCTATGAGCGCATTGATTTTCGCCTCCTCCCCCTTGAGCAAAAGCAAGCAAGGATGAATGGTTGACAAGACA
>JAUNNV010000054.1 GCA_030531335.1 Bacteroidales bacterium | reverse complement strand
TCGCTGTAACTGTATCATGCAGGTATTAGTACCTGTAGTTTATCGAATGCTTACATGGTATTAACATTGGGCGTATCAGACGAGCAAAAAAGTGCCCGATTTGCTGTATGTGGTTTTGCGTTGAAACCCACAAAACCGAACACACCAAATCGGACACCTTATATAATTGCGACAAGCTGTATCCGACGCATGTCGGATACAAACGGCTTGGACTTACTTAGTCAAATCCATCACACCACGCATATAGCCAATGGATTCAGCAATGCCTGGATGTGGATCGTCACCATTTTTCTCAAATTCGAGTGAAACCTTTCCTGCATATTTCACCTTGCGCAAAGCCTTGATAATGGGGGCGAAATCCATTATGCCACGACCCATTTCCCAAGTCTGTCCAGCTTTGGAGGCAGCGGTCTCATCCTTGATGTGGATGTCGTAAATCCATTCGTGATACTTCAGAATATCCTTTGCCACATCGTAGCCTGAGCGGAAGGTATGTCCCAAGTCCATGCAGCAGCCAATACCTAATTTAGGATCCTTCACCAATTCTACGACCTTGCGAATGTCGGGAAAGGCAGCACCGTCGGGTCCATGGGTGTGAATGGCCACCTTGATTCCAGTTTCAGCAACTTTCTCAACCACATAGTCGAGCAATTCATAGTTGGGAACGCCAATAAACATTTTTGCACCATAGCGCTGTGCGTATGCAAAAGTGTCATCAACCTGGGCTTTTGTACGCATGTAGATAGGACCGAGGATATAACCCTCTATGCCATATTCCGCACATTTTGCCTTGAAGGCATCCATTTGTTCCTTGGTCGAGTTGAGCGGAAGCCACCAGTCCTTTACCGAGAAATACTTCACGTCCATACTCTTCAGGTACTTTAACGTCTGATCCAAATCAAACTTACGATACGAATAACCTGCCACAGCAATCTGAAAATCCTGTGACCCACGTTTGCCAGTGATGGTTTGCGCTTCCAATGGCATTACTGAAATTAAGACCAATGTCAGTAAAACAAGTTTAGAAAAATTCCTCATGGTTCAAATCTTTTTTGTTAACACTAAAATTTTTCGCAAATATAACTATTTTTTTAGTGTGCAACAATTTTTTTTTATATCTTTGCATCCGATTTCAGTTGAGGAGAGATGCCAGAGTGGTCGAATGGACCGCACTCGAAATGCGGCATACGGGTGACTGTATCCAGGGTTCGAATCCCTGTCTCTCCGCGAGGTAAATTTGAGCCCCCATCACTCATTGAGTGATGGGGGTTTGTTGGTAAAATCCCTAAACTTGCATACTGACTTGATTTGACGATGGAGTTATGGCACTAAGCAGTAAGCATTCGGAAGCTATAATGACAAAACAGCGTGACGAGGTATAGCAGAACTACAACATATAGGTACAAAAATTACAGCGACTATCCACTCCAAATTGAAGTGATAGTCGCTGCAACTTTATCATGAAGGTATTAGTACCTGTAGTTCATCGAATGCTTACCCTTCAGATTCCACCTCGCGATGGACACCCTTGCTTTCGGCTGTAGCCTTCCCACTGTTAAGGTGGCTTGGGGACTTGCACCCATTAGAGTACGTTCGTGCTGGGCGAACAAAAAAAGGACTTATCACGAATTGGATAAGTCCTTCCTACAGAGGGGATGATCGCATTGATTTAGATGTGATAAAACTCCGAACGACATGTATTTGAGTGCCTGCCGACCTTTGTAATCCACCGGCTTAAAGCTGCCCGAAGGTGTGGCCCGCCATTGGTACGACAGAGCTTGTCTCGGTGTTATGATAGAATTTGATGAGTTTCCCGATCAAACCAATGCGACCAAGCCATTATCGTACTTTATCGACGATAGCTTTGAATGCTTCTGGGTGGTTCATTGCGAGGTCGGCAAGAACCTTACGGTTCAGATCAACACCAGCCTTGTGCAAGGCACCCATCAACTGGGAATATGACATGCCTTCGAGACGGGCACCAGCGTTGATTCGCTGAATCCACAAGGCACGGAAATTACGTTTTTTCTTCTTACGGTCGCTATATGCGTAAGTCAAACCCTTTTCCCATGTGTTTTTGGCAACGGTCCAAACGTTCTTCCTGGCACCGAAGTAACCTCTCGTGAGACCTAAAATTTTCTTTCTTCTTGCTCTTGAAGCAACATGATTTACTGATCTTGGCATAGTTTTTTTTAATCTTTTTTTGAATGGTAGCGCCACCTCCTGCAAGGTGAACTTCAAGCTTACATCATTCGGTTAATACTTTTGTTTGAAACAATCACGCGCTAAGGGTCAACGCATACACAGAAGTTCGCGAACCTGCTTTAGGTTGGTGTGGTCCACCAATCCGCTGTAGCACAAATTCCTCTTTTGCTTCTTAGTCTTCTTTGTCAGGATGTGACTGTGATAAGCGTGCTGTCTTTTGATTTTACCTGTTCCGGTAAGAGCGAATCTTTTTTTAGAACCGGAGTTAGTCTTTGTCTTTGGCATTTTTTTAATAAATTAGTTAGTAATATCCATTTTATAGTGTTCCGCACTATGCGCACATATATTTATTCTTCTTTGGTTTCTTCTTTAGGCTTGGTTTCCTTTTTTGTGGGTTGGGGTGTCGATTTTTTCTGCGCAACGCCTTTTTTAGGGGCCAGCTGAATAATCATTCGCTTACCTTCAAGCAGTGGCATCATTTCTACCTTTGCATACTCTTCCAAATCGTTTGCGAATCGTAGCAGAAGCACTTCACCCTGTTCCTTGAACAAAATAGACCGTCCTTTGAAAAACACGTAGGCCTTCACCTTGTCGCCATCCTGCAAGAATCCGATGGCATGTTTCAGCTTGAAGTTATAATCGTGTTCGTCGGTCTGAGGCCCGAAACGAATTTCCTTCACATCAATCTTTACCTGCTTCGCCTTTTGTTCCTTCTGTCGTTTCTTCAACTGATAAAGAAATTTCGAATATTCAATGACCCTGCAAACGGGAGGAACAACATTCGGTGATATTTCCACCAAATCGGCTTCCATCTTTTCAGCCAACTTGAGGGCTTGCGCCAATGGCATTACTGTCGATTCGATATCATCGCCTACTACACGGACTTCCTTGGCATGAATCTGTTCGTTGATTCTGTGCTGCCCTTTTAAATTGTCATTCTTCATTTAAGATAATCAATCACCTGTTTTCTTGTTTGCTATTTTATTTGAATTATTCGATATATTTCTTTTTCCAGCGTGCAAAATTAATACTTATTTATCATTTCCGATACTTCTTCGGAAATATTTTTCGCAAAATCGCTTATTTTCATCGTTCCGAGGTCGCCTGTGCCTTGTTTACGTACAGCCACCTCTTCGTTTTCGGCTTCTTTTTCGCCCACAACCAGCATGTATGGGATACGTTTCATTTCGTTGTCGCGAATCTTTCGACCAATCTTCTCGTTACGGTCATCGACGATGGCACGAATGTCCGATTGCGCTAATTCGGCCTTCACGCGGTTTGCGTAATCGTTGAATTTCTCGGATATAGGAAGTATTGCCACTTGTTCAGGAGTGAGCCACAATGGGAATTTTCCTGCGGTATGTTCAATCAGCACTGCCACGAAACGTTCCATTGAGCCGAATGGTGCGCGATGTATCATGACAGGACGATGCTTTGTGTTGTCGTCACCCATGTATTCCAACTGAAAGCGCTCAGGCAAATTGTAATCCACTTGAATTGTCCCCAGCTGCCAACGGCGACCGATGGCATCCTTCACCATGAAGTCGAGCTTCGGGCCATAGAATGCGGCCTCACCGTATTCCACCTTCGCGCTCAAGCCCTTTTCCTCGCAGGCCTCCACGATGGCTTTTTCGGCCTGTGCCCAGTTCTCATCGGAGCCGATGTACTTTTCGTGGTCGTTGGGGTCGCGCAATGAGATTTGTGCCTCAAAGTTCTGGAAGTTCATCGAGCGGAACACAATCGAGATAATGTCCATCACCCTGATGAACTCTCCCTTCACCTGATCGGGGCGGCAGAAGATGTGTGCGTCGTCCTGTGTGAAGCTTCGCACACGGGTCAGTCCGTGCAACTCACCACTCTGTTCGTATCGGCATACGGTGCCAAACTCAGCAATACGCAAAGGCAAATCCTTGTACGAACGCGGCGCATTCTTATAGACCATGCAGTGATGAGGGCAATTCATCGGCTTGAGCATGTATATCTCGTTTTCTTCCGGCGTAGTGATAGGCTGGAAGGCATCCTTTCCGTAATGTGCCCAGTGACCCGAGGTGACATACAACTGCTTATGGCCAATGGGTGGAGTTATCACTTCCTGATACTCGTAGTGGGTCTGGATCTTTCGAAGGAACTCTTGCAGGCGAAGACGCAACGCCGTTCCCTTGGGAAGCCAGATGGGCAAGCCCTTGCCCACGGTTTCGGAGAACATGAACAGTCCCATTTCCTTGCCTATCTTTCGGTGGTCGCGTTTCTTGGCTTCTTCGAGGAGAACAAGATATTCGTCGAGCATTTTTTTCTTAGGGAAAGAGATGGCATAGATTCGGGTCATTTGCTTACGGTCTTCCTGCCCCCGCCAATAAGCACCAGCCACTGACAGCAGTTTGATGGCCTTTATCGGAGCGGTAGTGACAAGGTGAGGCCCACGACACAAGTCCGTAAACGCGCCTTGGGTATAGGTGGTGATATGGCCGTCCTCAAGTTCTGAAATGAGTTCGCATTTATAGGTCTCGCCACGGTCGCCAAACATTTTTAGCGCATCGGCCTTGCTGATGTCCTTTCTGACAACAGCCTCCTTCTTAGCCACGAGTTCGGCCATTTTCTTCTCAATGGTGGGGAAGTCGGCATCGCGGATTACGGCATCGCCAGGATCCACATCGTAGTAGAATCCGTTCTCAATGGCCGGACCGATACCAAACTGAATACCAGGATAGAGTTCCTGCAAGGCTTCGGCCAACAGGTGGGCACTTGTGTGCCAGAAAGCGTGCTTGCCTTGTTCATCATCCCATTTGTAAAGCACAAAATCCGCATCCTTCATGATGGGACGCGATAATTCAATAATTTCTCCATCCACGGCACAAGCCAACACGTCTTGTGCCAAGCGCGGACTGATACTTTCGGCTATCTGCAAGCCGGTAATTCCCTCGTTATATTCACGTAAGGATCCGTCAGGAAATGTAATCTTTATCATCTTGTCAAAATATTATCTGTCTTTAAAGCCTCATTCAACCAATCGGCGATGCAAAAGTAAGTTTTTTTATCAGAAACTCAAAGCCATCTGCCATTTACTATTTACCATTTATTCTAAGCTCTTCCTTCGATAAACCCAAGAACCAGTTTTAAGTTCATTTCTGCATCGTGTAACGCTTTATCACGTTGTATGCCGCATACAGTCCAAGTTCGCCCGCCTTGCTCAAGTCCTGAATGCCTTGTCGGTTGTTGCCTAAATAAATGTGTGTCAGGCCACGGTTGTAGTATGCGTCGGCCAGCATCGGGTCGAGTTGTATGGCCTTGTCGTAATCCAACAAGGCCGCACGATAGTCGCGTAGGAATATCATCACGTTGCCCCGATTGTAATAGGCATACGTAAAGTCGGGCGCTTGCTCTATCACTTGGTCCAAATCGTGTCGGATAAGTTCGTAATCCTTTGCCTTGGGCGGCACATTGCCTTCCATTGGGTTTTTCCCATATTGTTCTGCATGTCCCTCTATTTTCGCATATTCGAGTTGTTTGTAGCGTATCAAGGCACGCATGAAATATGCAGGAAAAAACGTCGGGTCGTTTTGCACGGTTTGGTTCAGGTCGTTTATCGCATTGGTGAAATCCTGCACGAGATAAAAGTCGAGGGCACGCGCGAAACTCTTGCTGGCATCGTTAGGATGTTCCACAATCTGTGCCGTTTGCTCATCAATCGATGAGAAATGCCGCTGTACCTGTTCCTCGTCGAGGGGTGCCTCAGCATTGGTGATAACAAGTCGGCCGGGAAGCACCTTTGCGCTGTTCAGCGATTCTATGAACTTGTGGAAATGCAGCGACCGCACCACGTCGCTATGTTTTTCGTAATATGTAAGGGCAAACATCGGCTGGGTAGTGATGTGCACATTCCTGTCCTGCACCTTTCCGCGATATTCGTTCTTGTATTGGGCCTGCATGTCGTTATCATCGACCACTACCTTGCCGAAATGCTTCACGTTCCTGTCGCTTCGCTTACGTGTCTTCTCATTGTCCTCCTCGTCGTCGGCTTTCGACTTTTTACCGTTGTGCTCGTCTATCTGCGCCTTCAGCACCACGAACTCGTCGGCATCGGCGGCTTTCGCATCGCCCAGCTTCCTGTTGGCACGCGCCCTATATTGCAATCCTGCCAAGAAATTGGGATATTGTTCGAGTACAGTGGTGTAGTCGCGTATTGCGTTTCGCAAGTCGCCCACATGGTCGTAAAGGAGGGCACGGTTGAAAATGGCCATCATGTTGTCGGGCTCCTGCTCAATCACCACATCGAAGTCGTCGATGGCACGGTTGTAATCGCCCACCTGTGCCCTGAGCAACCCACGGTTGTAACGGCCCACGAAGTTGTTCTTGTCCATGTCGAGAGCCACGTCATAGTCGGCCATAGCTCCGCGCAAATTGTTTTGGTAGTATTTTGCGAGTGCGCGATTGATGTAAAGCCCTGGATTGCGCACAGACAAGTGTATGCTTTGGTTCAAATCCTCTTCCGCTTCCTTGTACTGTTTTTTCTGAAGCTTTATCATGGCACTCGTTGCCCACACATTAGGCTCATAATAGTCAAGTTCCAAAGCCTTGGCGATGTCGTTCTCCGCCCGGACCGTGTCCTTGGTTTTCATGAACAACTCGCTACGCATCAAATAAGCGTTGGTGTAACGCGGCGAAATGCGTATCAATTCTTCCAAGTCCTTCAACGCACCGTCGTAATCCTCTTGCTGGAGGCGGCAAAGAGCCATGTTGTGCCATACGTTGATGTTTTCCGGGTCGTATTTCAAGGCTTGCTTATAGTCATCTATCGCGCCTTTGTAGTTTTCCAGATGGATGCGTGCGATGCCCCGCATCTGGTAGCTGCTGACTACATACGGATTTCTCTCTATCGAGGATGTGCAATCTGCTTCCGCACCATGATAATCGTCGAGGTTCAGCTTGGCTATCCCTCTAAAAAAATAAGGCTCCGCCATGGATGGCTTGGCATTGATAACCTGATTGAAATACTGTATTGAAAGCACATAGTCCTCAAAGTATAGCGCGTTACGACCGATGGCTAATACCCTCTCGGTGTTGATTTGCGCATGAATCGAGGGTGTTAAACCTACTACACATACGATGAATAACAAGGCGTGCCTTCTCATCGAATGGCTTTGACTTTATAGCTACAGCTGAATCGTCCCTTCAGCATGTCGTTGAGTTTTCCTTTCACCATTTGCTTGCGCAGCGCCGACAACCTATCTACAAACATCTTTCCCTCCAGATGGTCGAACTCGTGTTGCATGACGCGGGCTTCGAATCCCTCCACCCAACAATCGTGCGTTTGGAAGTTTTCGTCCATGTACGTCACGTGGATTTTTGTAGGGCGACGTACAGGCTCATGCAATCCCGGCAAGCTTAGGCATCCTTCTTCCATCACGCTGGTTTCGTCGCCGGTTTCCAAGATACGTGGATTGATGAAAACACGTCGATACCCTTCAAATTCGGGATAGTCGTTTTTCAGCCCATCCAAATCGATGACGACAAGCCGAATAGACAGTCCCACCTGAGGACCTGCCAGCCCAATGCCATCGGCACGGACCATGGTATCGAACATGTTTTCAATCAGTTCCTTCAGGTTGGGATAGTCGGGAGTGATGTCCTCCGCCTGCTTGCGCAACATCGATTGACCGAATGTGTAGATTGGTAATATCATGATTGACTTTTTGATTCCAAATAAGATTGCAAAATAATGGTGGCACTGATTTCATCCACAAGTGCCTTGTTTTGGCGTGCTTTCTTTTTTAGCCCGGCATCGATCATTGCTTGATGGGCCAATACCGACGTGAAACGCTCGTCGAACATTTCCACCTTCACTTGTGGCAACATTTTTTTTAGCCTGTTCACAAATGGAACAATGCGACACATGTTTTCCGAGTCCTCGCCAGACATCTGTTTGGGGTGGCCAACGACTATCATTTCTACCGATTCCTTCGCCACATACTGCATGACAAAATCGAGCAATTCGGTGGTGGGAACCGTACACAAACCGTTTGCAATAATTTGAAGCGCATCGGTCACAGCCAGACCGGTACGCTTCTTCCCATAATCAATCGCAAGGATGCGACTCATTTCACATAAAGCAACCAAGCTTTCTGGAAGTCTGGATTGCTCGCATATCTGGACTTGAATTGCTGTTTTGCGCTGTTTGCTTCTGCATAGCTATCGTACGATGCGACAATCACACGATACATATTACGTTCTGTATTGAACACGATACGTGTATCATATCCGTTGGCATCCATTTTGCTCTTCAAGTTCTCTGCGTTGGCTTTCACGCCAAACGAACTAATCACAACGCTGTAAGCCTTCAACGGACTGCCTGCCACAAGTTGGGAATTTTCCGTACGATAGTCGCCCTGTGCGGGAGCCGGCTGTGCGGGAGCCACTGGTTGTGCGGGAGCCACGTATGTAGGAGCTGCCGGAGGAGTTGTCTGCTGAGCCTGGGCTTGTTCCATTTCCTGCTGTTTTGCTTTTTCGTAAGCTTTCTTGTAAGCACTACTACTCGATTTACATGAAGTGAAAGCCAATGTCAAGCAAAGGCATGTTCCTACTAAAAATACGATTTTCTTCATAGTTCGTTTTTCTTGATTAAAATTATTTTCGCAAAAATACATCTTTTTTTCTTTTTCGGAAAACTTTATCATCTTTTTATTTGAAAAAGTCCACGACAAGCATTACTTTTGCTAAGTTTTAACACTCAAAACCAAATTATCATGGCAAAAAGAAGAAATTTGAAGAAAGCGTTGAGCATCGTTGCTTGCGAGCTCTATGCGGCATGTCTTGTCGAGGGTGTCAACCAGGAAGCCATATACAATGCATTCACGAGTGTGCTCGACCTCATCAAGCGCGTCAGCCATACCGAGCCTGGAAACGCAAGACAATTCTACAAAAAACTTCGCGAGGAAGCAACCGCACAAGTGCAGATTGTAGCCAACGAACTTAATAAAGAACATGTTTAGGCAACCATGATTATCCAGACAAATTCATCAGGTTCCAGAAGCATTGAAGTGTCTGACGAGAACATGCAGACCATCCAAAAATATGCGTTGTTCCAGCATTTGATTGATTCGACTGGAATCATTGACGAGGATGTACTCGACAAATTGAGGCTCAACATACGCTCGCTGATTGCAGCCAACGAGGGCAAATGCAAGGATTTGCTCGACTTGTCCTTTGATGTCATCTTCCATAGCAACATGAAAGCCTTCGGCCTACACCAACTGGTGCTGGCCTACATCGAAAGGACTAAGAAGGAGTGATGAGCGTTTCCGACCACTGCCTTACCGATTTTCTCCCTACGACCAAAAAGGAGGTGGAGCTAAGGGGGTGGAGTGATTTGGATGTCATCCTGTTTAGTGGCGACGCATACGTAGATCATCCCTCGTTCGGTGCGGCGGTAATAGGTCGTGTCGTTGAGGCCGAGGGATTGCGTGTGGCCATCGTCCCACAGCCCAATTGGCGCGATGACCTACGCGACTTTCGCAAACTGGGTCGGCCGCGGCTGTTTTTCGGGATATCGGCCGGGGGCATGGATTCCATGGTGAACAAATACACAGCCAACAAGCGCCTGCGTTCCGAAGATGCCTACACTCCTGACGGACGACACGACATGCGCCCCGAATATCCCACTATTGTTTATGCCAACATTCTGAAACGCCTCTATCCTGACGTGCCTATAATAATAGGTGGGATCGAGGCCTCCATGCGACGCCTCACTCACTACGACTATTGGCATGACAGCCTACGCCCTTCCATCCTAATTGACTCACAAGCCGACCTGCTTGTATATGGTATGGGTGAGAAACCCATCATGGCCATTTGTCGCCATCTGTGCGCACAGGCCACTCTGCCACACGACATTCCTCAAACAGCTTACCTTGCCAAGAGGTTGGCTGCAGATCCGACCGACATCGTCCTGCACAGTCACGAAGAATGTCTTGAAAGCAGACGTGCACAAGCCGAGAATTTCCGTCACATTGAGGAAGAATCGAACAAGCGTCATGCGGCTCGTCTGCTTCAGGCAGTCGGCAACCAGACGGTGGTGGTCAATCCCCCTTACCCACTCATGACAACAGAGGAATTGGACCATTCGTTCGATCTGCCATACACACGTCTGCCCCATCCCAAATACAAAGGCAAACGCATTCCGGCCTACGACATGATTAAGTTTTCAGTCAACCTCCATCGCGGATGTTTCGGTGGATGCGCGTTCTGCACCATCTCCGCCCACCAAGGCAAGTTCATCGTGAGCCGATCGAAAGCAAGCATACTGAAAGAAGTGAAGGTCATCTGCCAGATGCCCGATTTCAAAGGCTATATATCCGACTTGGGGGGACCCAGTGCCAACATGTACGCCATGCAGGGCATCGACCAGTCGAAATGCGAACGTTGCAAACGCCCCTCGTGCCTCCATCCGCAAGTATGCCCCAACCTCAATACCAATCATCAACCGCTGCTCGACATCTATCATGCCGTCGATGCGTTGCCCGAGGTCAAGAAATCGTTTGTCGGCAGTGGTGTCCGCTATGACCTGTTGCTACACCGTGTCGGCGACAGCAAGATTGATCAGTCAGCCGCGCAATATACACGCGAGCTGATAACCAGTCACGTAAGCGGTCGCCTGAAGGTGGCTCCCGAACACACCTCCGACCAAGTACTCTCGCTCATGCGTAAGCCCTCATTCCAACTGTTCCATGAGTTCAAGCGCATTTTCGACCGTATCAACCAGTCGGAAGGCCTGCACCAGCAACTCATCCCCTATTTCATCAGCAGTCACCCCGGATGCCGGGAGGAAGACATGGCGGAACTGGCCGTCATCACCAAACGGTTGGACTTCCGTTTGGAGCAAGTGCAGGATTTTACCCCCACTCCCATGACCATTTCCACCGAAACCTTCTACACCGGTTTCCATCCCTACACGCTCGAACCCATCTCATCGCCCAAGACAACGCGCGAGAAAATGGCTCAACGAATGTTCTTCTTCTGGTATAAGCCCGAAGAGCGCAACGCCATTGTCAAGGAACTCCGGCGCATCGGTCGTACCGACCTTATCGACAAACTTTATCACTAAGTTCACTATGAATAAAACGATTATTTTCTGTGTACTGATTATGACATGTAGTGCCATGCCGCTACTGGCACAAACAGCAACAATCAAAGGAAAAGTCATCGACGAAGCCAACAACACCCCCGTCGATTATGCCGACGTGATTGTCAGCGACATGAACGACAAACTTCTGGCCAGCGGCATGGTCAGTCAGGGTATATTTACCGTAAAAGGCATTTCCGTTCAGGATGTCATGGTCACCATTCGCATGATAGGCTACAACACATTCATCAGCGACAAACTCTCACTCCACGAGGGAACGACCACCGACCTTGGCACCATTCGCATGTCGCAGACTACCGTAGGGTTGGAAGAAGTGATCGTAACTGCCAACCGAAACCAGATTGTATATCGACTGGATCGACAAGCCATAAGCGGGTCTGCCTCGGCCACAGCGGCTGGCGGAACAGCCGTCGATGTTCTCGCCACGACACCTTCCGTGCAAATCGACATCAACGGCGATGTCACCTTTCGTGGCAGTAGCAATTTTTTGGTATATATTGACGGCAAGCTTAGCCCATTGGAGGGTACCGCTGCCTTGCAGCAAATCCCTGCCGGAACCATTGAGGACATTGAAATCATCACCACTCCTTCAGCTCGCTACAAGACCGACGGCGATGTCGGCATCTTCAACATCACAACCAAGCGGGCCACCCACGACGGATGGAGCGGTCTGCTTAACACGAGCGGAAGCAGTCTTGGCACATACAGCCTCGACGTGGTCATGAACTATCGCCAGGGGCACCACAACTTCTACCTCGGTGGCACCCGACAGGACATCCAGAGCAAGAGCGACTTTCTGCAAAATAAGACCACCGAAGTGGAATCTATCGTCACACAATCGAAATCGGACGGCGAACGCTTTCGGAGCAACATGACCACCACCGCCAAGGGTGGATGGCAATGGGTACCCGACAAAAGACACAACTTGTCCGTCGATTTTCTGTTTGGACGAAACAGCAACTGGCGAGGAGGCGACATGACCTACACCGACAGTCAGTCGCCGGCTCCTTCGACCAACCCAGAACAGGTTGGAAGCCAAACACCGACACATACAGACACGTTCAACTCGCACGACCGATACAACCTTTGCAAGGACTTGTTCCAGACGGCTGCCGAATATGTGTGGACCATCAACGACAAAAGTCAGTTCATCCTGCAAAGCCGCTTCCGCTACGACCGCTACAGCATTGAATACACCGAGAGCAACATGTTCGACCTACAAGGTGCACGCTACGAAGGTACACGCGGCTACGAGGAGGAACATCATTGGGACTGCGATGGCGGCGCCACCTACAAGCTCAACTACACCTCCACCGGTAAAATCGAAGCTGGCTACCAATACACTACCTACAGCGAGCACGGTGACTACAAAATAAAATACTGGAATCGTCAGGCACAACAGTTCGAATGGCAGGATCAGTTGGCTACACCATTCTATTATCGCCGACAGACCCACTCGCTCTACGCCATGGTCACCGACCAAATCGGGTTGTTCAGCTTCGACGGAGGCCTGCGTGCCGACCGTGTGCTCGACTTTACCGATATCGGCATCGAAGGCACCAGTCGCGACATCAAGCGCTTCGATCTGTTCCCATCCGGACACTTGTCCTACTCACCCCCTCAGGCAGGCACTTTCACCATCGGCTATTCCTACCGCACCAACCGCCCCGGCATCTGGAATCTGGAGCCCTACATTACCTACGAGGACTATTACACCAAGAAAATCGGGAACCCCGACATCCGTCCCGAATACATCCATTCCGTTGAGCTTGGTTGGCATAAGTCGTTTGCCGAAGGCGGCAGTCTTGCCCTCACGGGCTACTACCGTAGCCGCCACGATATTAGTGACTGGGTGCGCCGTCCATACGAACCTGGTGTCACCCTCGACTCCATCGTCAATGCCGGCGACCAAGTCGAGAAAGGATTCGAGGCAAGCCTCGTGATGAAGCCCACAGGCTGGTGGAATACGACGCTCAACGGCAGTCTCTTCCACTATGATTTCACCGCCAGCTGTCCTGTCTGTTCTGACCGCGACGGATGGTTCTACATGATTAATTGGATCAATGCCTTCCAAGTGGCCCGGCAAACCAGGTTGCAACTTGACACGCACCTTGTAGGTCCCAAAATCCTTACCCAAGGACGCGAGAAAGCCTACGCATACGCCGACCTCGCCGCACGTCAACAGTTCGCTGATGGCAAACTCACACTCTCGGCCGTCGTGCACGACGTGTTCAGAAGTGCACGGTATTACAATACACGATCTACCGACGGATTGCTTTCCACCACTTGGGTCAGGCCGAAATATCCAAACATTCTCGTCAGCTTAAGCTACAATTTCAATGCCTCTACCCACAAGACGACGGAGGAGAAGAGCTCGCTGTTCGAGGGAAAGGAGTTCTGAAAAAGCACAGGAAAGGAGAGTCAGCAGGGCATACGATCCTGATGACCGTATGCCCTGTTTGTTTAAAGATTTTGTATC
>JAUNNV010000053.1 GCA_030531335.1 Bacteroidales bacterium | reverse complement strand
TCAAGCCAATGCCTCTCCAAACAACGCAATGAATGGCAATGCCAACAATGAGCAAGGAAAAGCCAAAAAGCGCAACCGAATCAACCGCGAACGTGTTGATATTGCCGCTGAAAGCCAAAACTCATTCATCCAAAAAAATTCACAAGGAGGACGTGGGAATAATCAGCAAGGCAAACGAAACGACAGGTTCAATAAGAAGTTCACTCCAAAGAACGAACTGAGCGATGACGATGTGGCAAAGCAAGTAAAAGAAACTCTTGCTCGGCTTACCAACAAACAGAAAAGCAAGGCATCAAAATACAGAAAGGAAAAGCGTGAGACTGTGCAGAACCGACTGATGGAACAGGAGGAAATGCAACAGGAAGAAAGCAAGAAACTGAAAATCACTGAATTCGTAACCGCCAATGAGCTGGCAAGCATGATGAACATCAATGTTACTCAAGTCATCGCTACGTGCATGAGTGTGGGCATTATGGTGAGCATCAACCAACGTCTCGACGCTGAGACCATCAATCTGGTGGCCGAAGAGTTTGGTTATGAAACAGAATATGTAAGTGCCGAAGTGGCTCAGGCCATTACCGAGGAAGCCGACGAGGAGGCCGACTTGCTGCCTCGTGCACCTATCGTGACCGTAATGGGACACGTTGACCACGGCAAGACATCGTTGCTCGACTATATTCGCAAGACCAATGTCATTGCGGGTGAGGCTGGAGGAATCACCCAACACATCGGTGCCTATAACGTTGCCTTGGAGGATGGTCGCCACATCACTTTTCTCGACACTCCCGGACACGAGGCTTTTACAGCCATGCGTGCGCGTGGAGCAAAGGTCACAGACATCGTCATCGTCATTGTGGCAGCCGACGACAACGTAATGCCACAAACCAAGGAGGCCATCAATCATGCCATGGCGGCTGGCGTACCCATTGTGTTTGCCATCAACAAGATTGATAAGCCAGCGGCAAATCCCGACAAAATCAAGGAAGAGTTGGCCGCCATGAACTTCTTGGTGGAGGAATGGGGTGGCAAATACCAAAGCCAGGACATCTCGGCCAAGAAGGGACTTGGCGTTCCGGAATTGATGGAAAAAGTGTTGCTTGAGGCAGAAATGCTCGAACTTAAAGCCAATCCAAACCGTAAGGCCACGGGTAGCATCATCGAATCGTCGCTCGACAAAGGACGTGGATATGTCGCCACCATATTGGTATCGAACGGTACATTGAAAATGGGCGACATCATATTGGCAGGAACCTCCTACGGCAAAGTAAAGGCCATGTTCAACGAACGCGGCCAACGACTCAAGCAAGCTGGCCCATCCGAACCAGTGCTTGTCTTAGGACTCAATGGAGCACCTGCGGCAGGAGACTCCTTCCATGTCATCGATACCGACCAGGAAGCACGCGAAATTGCCAACAAACGCGAGCAATTGCAACGCGAACAAGGACTTCGTACGCAGAAGCGATTCACGCTCGACGAGTTGGGCCGTCGCTTGGCTTTGGGCGATTTCCATGAACTCAACATTATCGTCAAAGGCGATGTAGATGGTTCCGTAGAAGCATTGAGCGACTCGCTCATCAAGCTTACCACCGAACGAATACAAATCAATGTCATCCATAAGGCTGTGGGACAAATTTCAGAGTCCGATGTCACGTTGGCTGCCGCATCGAACGCCATCATTGTAGGATTCCAAGTACGTCCTTCGGGAGCCGCAGCCAGGCTTGCCGAACAGGAAGGGGTTGACATCCGCAACTACTCCGTCATCTACGATGCTCTTGAGGAAGTGAAGGCCGCCATGGAAGGCATGCTTGCACCGACAAAGAAAGAACAGGTAACCGCCACCATAGAGGTGCGCGAGGTGTTCCATATCAGCAAGGTGGGCGATGTGGCAGGTGCCATGGTCAAGACCGGAAAGGTGAAACGCTCCGACAAAGCACGCCTCATACGCGACGGCATCGTGGTATATACTGGCAGCATCAATGCGCTCAAACGTTTCAAGGACGATGTCAAGGAGGTATTGACCAATTTCGAGTGCGGTATCAGCCTTACCAACTGCAACAACTTGAAGGTTGGCGATGTGATTGAGACATACGAGGAAATCGAAGTAAAAGCCACTTTGTAACATTGGGAACACTCGACATCATATTGTGGGTGCTGATAGCCATTGGCGTAATAGAAGGGTTGCTCAAGGGAGCACTCAAACAAGTGGCTTGGATTGTGGGGCTTATTGTGGGGCTGTTGGTGGCACGTGGATTGTATTCCATGGTAGGTGCCACCATTGCGCCCATGGTGGGTGTGCCCATAACCATAGCCAACATATTGGCATTCATACTAATCTGGATAATAGTCCCCTTTGCTTTTCTCGGTGTTGCCATGTTGCTCACCAAAGCGTTGAAAGCCGTCCATTTGGGTTGGCTCAACCGTGTGTTGGGGGCTGTCGTTGGTGCCTTGAAGTTCATATTGATGGCAGGAATGATCATCCATGCGCTTGAGTTTGTGGATCCTCACGAAGGGATTGTCACGGCAGAGTTGAAATCGGATTCGATGCTCTATCAGCCAATCCATGAGAGTGTCAGTGTTATCATGCCTGTCATTGAGAAGCAGTGGAACCAGCTTAAAAACAAGTAGGACAAAATGCAGGACGGAGCTAATAATCTACATAGTGATGAATCGAATCAGTATGTGCGTCAGTTGGCTAACGAAAAGTATAAATACGGTTTTACTACTGATGTACATACCGATATAATCCCAAAAGGGTTGAACGAGGATATTATTCGCTTAATATCCGAAAAGAAACAGGAGCCTAAGTGGCTTCTTGAATTCAGGCTCAAGGCCTATAACCATTGGCTTACGCTTCAGATGCCTCAGTGGGCACATCTCAACATTCCCCCCATCGACTACCAAGCCATTTCCTATTATGCGGATCCCACCCGGAAGAAGGAGGGACCGCAAAGTTTGGATGAAGTAGATCCAGAACTTATCAAGACCTTCAACAAACTCGGCATCCCCCTCCATGAGCAACGCCAACTTACAGGCATGGCTGTCGATGCCGTGATGGATTCGGTATCCGTGAAAACCACCTTTCGCGACACACTGCTCGAGAAGGGCATTATTTTTTGTTCGTTCAGTGAGGCGGTGCGCGAGCATCCCGACTTGGTAAAGAAGTATTTGGGTTCGGTTGTGGGCTATCGCGACAATTTCTTTGCCGCGCTCAACTCTGCGGTGTTCAGCGATGGGTCGTTTGTGTATATACCCAAGGGGGTTCGATGCCCCATGGAACTAAGTACCTATTTCCGCATCAATGCAGCCAACATCGGTCAGTTCGAGAGGACGTTGATTGTTGCCGACGACGACAGCTATGTGAGTTACCTCGAAGGTTGTACGGCTCCGCAGCGCGACGAAAACCAACTTCATGCCGCCATTGTGGAAATCGTGGTTCACGACCGGGCGGAAGTGAAGTATTCCACCGTGCAAAACTGGTATCCAGGCGATGCCGAAGGAAAAGGTGGCGTGTATAACTTTGTCACCAAGCGCGGACATTGCAAGGGTATGGATAGCAAATTGAGTTGGACACAGGTCGAAACCGGTTCTGCCATCACCTGGAAATATCCCAGTTGCATCTTGAGTGGCGACAACAGCACTGCCGAATTCTATTCCGTTGCCGTCACCAACAACTATCAGCAAGCCGACACAGGCACCAAGATGATACATCTGGGTCGGAACACACGCAGCACGATTGTAAGCAAGGGAATCAGTGCCGGGCATAGCCAAAACTCCTACCGTGGACTGGTGAAAGTGTCTGAGCGTGCCGACAATGCCCGCAACCACAGCCAGTGCGACTCCCTGCTGTTGGGCAGCGACTGTGGCGCACACACCTTTCCCTACATGGACATCCACAACGACACCGCCGTTGTGGAGCACGAGGCGACCACAAGCAAAATCAGCGAGGACCAGCTTTTTTATTGCAACCAACGTGGCATTACTACCGAAGATGCCGTAGGACTTATCGTGAACGGCTATGCCAAGGAGGTCATCAACAAACTTCCAATGGAATTTGCTGTCGAGGCACAAAAACTCCTCGCCGTTTCGCTGGAAGGAACAGTAGGATAAAAACAACCAACCATCAAATAACAAGACAATTGTGTTAGAAATACGAAATCTACATGCCAATATCAATGGTAAGGACATATTGAGAGGCATCGACCTAAGCATCAAACCAGGTGAAGTCCATGCCATCATGGGTCCAAATGGCTCCGGGAAAAGTACGCTTTCAGCGGTGCTTGTCGGGCATCCGGCATACGAGGTGACGAAAGGAAGTGTCACATTCTACGGAAAAGATTTGTTGTCCATGAAGCCAGAGGACAGGAGCCACGAAGGCTTGTTTCTTTCGTTCCAGTACCCTGTCGAGATTCCGGGTGTTAGCATGGTGAACTTCATGCGAGCGGCCGTGAACGAGCAGCGTAAGTACAAAGGCTTGGAACCTTTGTCGGCCAGTGAGTTTCTTCGGTTGATGCGACAGAAACGTGCAGTGGTCGAACTCGATAACAAATTGGCCAATCGCTCGGTGAATGAAGGGTTCAGCGGCGGTGAGAAAAAACGCAACGAGATTTTCCAAATGGCCATGCTCGAACCACGTCTCAGCATACTCGACGAAACCGACTCGGGACTCGACATCGACGCGCTGCGTGTGGTGGCCGAAGGTGTCAACAAACTCAAGACAATTGAAACCAGTTGCATTGTCATCACCCACTATCAGCGTTTGCTCGATTACATCAAGCCCGACATCGTCCATGTACTCTATAAGGGACGCATCGTGAAGACCGCCGGCCCCGAATTGGCACTTCAGCTTGAACAGCGTGGATACGATTGGATTAAGGAGGAAATAGGAGAATGAATGCAGCTCGGCAATACATTGAATTGTACGAAAGCCATGTCGAAGCTATCTGTAGGCATGGGTCGCCGGTCATGAATGCGCTTCGCGAACAAGCTTTTTCCGATTTCAAGCGCATGGGATTTCCCACCCCGAAGCACGAAAAATACAAATATACGGATGTCGAGACATTGTTCTCGCCTGATTATGGGCTGAACATCAACAGGCTTTCCATTCCAGTCAATCCATACGAAGTGTTCAAGTGCGATGTGCCTAACATGAGCACTGCCCTTCATTTCGTGATAAACGACACCTATCTCCCGGCAAGGCCAGTGCCATTGCCCGATGGTGTGATAGCTGGAAGCTTGCGCGACAATGCGGAGAAAGTCCGCGAGTATTATGGCTGCATTGCCCACACATCATCCGATGCCATCGTTGCGCTCAATACGATGTTGGCCCAGGACGGTTTCTTGCTCTATGTGCCCAAGGGAGTGGTTGTGGATTGTCCGTTGCAGCTTGTCAACATCCTGCGTGCCGATGTCGATTTCATGGTGAACCGCCGAATGCTCGTCGTCCTCGAAGAAGGCGCACAAGCGCGTTTGTTAGTGTGCGACCATGCCATGAACGATGTGCACTTTATGGCCACACAAGTCGCAGAAGTGTTTGCAGGACGTGACAGTGTGTTTGAATTCTGCGAATTTGAGGAAAATCATGAGCAGACCGTACGTTTCAGCAATCTGTTTGTTCGTCAGGAAGGAAACAGCCAAGTGCGCCTGAATGGTGTCACTCTCCACAATGGAGTCACACGCAACACCATCGAAGTGGCTTTGGTTGGTCGGGGCGCATCGTTGGATGTCGGAGGAATAGCCATAGCCGATGGTCGCGAGCACATCGACAACAACATATTTGTGAATCATCAGGTGCCCGATTGTGTGAGCCATGAACTGTTCAAGTATGTGCTCGACAACGAAGCCGTGGGGGCATTCGCAGGGAAAGTGTGTGTAAGTCATGGTGCACAGCACACCGAAGCCCGGCAGACCAACAAGAACCTTTGTGCCACAAAGGGCGCACGCATGTTCACCCAGCCACAACTCGAAATCTATGCCGACGATGTGAAATGCTCACATGGAGCCTCAGTGGGCCAGCTTGACGAAGCTGCACTCTTCTACATGCAGCAGCGAGGCATTTCGCGAGACGAGGCACGGATGCTCCTGATGTTTGCCTTTGTCAACGAGGTCATCGACCTCATTCCAATGGACGCACTCCGCGACCGACTGCACCTGCTTATCGAAAAGCGTTTTCGTGGTGAACTAAACGCTTGCACGGACTCTGCCAGACACTACCAAGGGGCTCTGTCCCCAGACAACGGGGAAACCGAAAGGGGCTTACAGGAACTGAAATCCCGACAAGCCAAGAGAAAAGGCCAAGCAGGCTTGGACTATGCCAAGGCGAGAAAGGAATTGCAGGAGCTGAAATGTCAGGGATGTAATATTTGTAGGCAATGATTATGGACGTAAAAGCCATTCGTGACGATTTCCCCATTCTGGGAAGAACAGTCTATGGGAAGCCATTGGTGTATCTGGATAATGCAGCCACTACGCAGAAACCTCGTTGCGTGGTCGAAGCCATTTCCGAAGCATATTATTCGGTCAATGCCAATGTCCACCGAGGGGTTCACTTCCTTTCGCAACAAGCCACCCAATTACACGAGTCCTCGCGCGAGACCACTCGCAAATTCATCAATGCCCGCAGCACCAACGAGATTGTCTTCACACGCGGCACCACCGAGAGCATCAACCTCGTAGCGTCAGTCTTTGCCCAAAGCCAACTCCACCAAGGCGACGAGGTCATTGTGTCGGTCATGGAGCACCACAGCAATATTGTGCCTTGGCAGTTGCAAGCCCAACATTATGGATTCGTGCTGAAAGTGATACCCATGAACGACCAAGGCGAGTTGCGTCTCGACGAATACCAAAGACTCTTCACGCCTCGCACCCGACTGGTAGCCGTGGTACACGTCAGCAATGTGCTGGGAACCATCAACCCCATCCAGACAATCATCTCCATAGCCCACGCCCATCAAGTGCCTGTGCTTGTCGATGGAGCCCAAAGTGTGCCTCACCTGCCGATTGATGTGCAGGCTCTCGATGCCGATTTCTACGCCTTCAGTGCCCACAAAATGTATGGGCCGACAGGCGTCGGAGTGCTTTATGGAAAAGAAAAATGGCTCGATGTGCTCCCACCTTATCAGGGAGGAGGCGAGATGATATCGCACGTCAGCTTTAAACATACCACCTTCAACGAACTCCCTTTCAAGTTTGAGGCTGGCACTCCCGACTATATCGGCACCCACGCGCTTGCCTGCGCTATTGACTACTTGCTTCACATAGGCATGGACAACATTGCCGCATCCGAACATGCACTTGCCGAATACGCGACCCAACAACTGACTGATATTGAAGGGCTTCGTATTTTCGGAACTTCCCCACAGAAGGGAGCTGTCCTTTCGTTTCAGGTCGGCGGAATCCATCATTTCGACCTTGGAACCTTACTCGACCACATGGGCATAGCCGTGCGGACAGGCCATCACTGCGCTGAGCCCTTGATGCGACGTCTGGGCATTGAGGGGACAGTGCGAGCCTCCTTTGCCTTTTACAACACATTCAGTGAGGTCGATGCCCTTACCGATGCCATTCGCCGCATAGTCCGAATGTTCTGACATGTTGTTGCCATTCTTACACATCAACACGATAGAGGCCGGTTGCGACGAGGCAGGGCGAGGTTGTCTGGCGGGGGCTGTGTATGCCGCTGCCGTTGTTCTTCCGCCCGACTTTCACGACGAACAGCTCAACGACTCCAAACAGCTAACCGAGCATCAACGATATGCCCTTCGAATCATCATCGAGCGCGAGGCTCTTGCCTGGGCCGTCGGGGTGGTTACACCCAAGGAAATCGACGAAATAAACATCCTGCGAGCCTCGTTCCTCGCCATGCACCGCGCCATTGACAATCTTGTAATTCGGCCGAAGCATCTACTCATCGACGGCAATCGCTTCACACCCTATCCAAACATACCCCACACCACCATCGTCAAGGGCGATGCCAAATATCTCAGCATAGCGGCGGCCTCCGTGTTGGCCAAGACCTATCGCGACGACTACATGAACTCTCTTCATGCCGAATATCCCCAATACGATTGGAACAATAACAAAGGCTATCCCACTCGGAAACATCGTGATGCCATTCGTCTTCACGGCACCACTCCCTACCATCGCCGTTCCTTCAACCTCACTGGCGACAGGATCCAACTCTCATTTGATTTCTGAACCTTCCTTCGACTCCTTCGACAGGCTCAGGAACCAACACTACCAGTATATCAAGGCTCCCAACAGGCCACTGACGGCTATGAGCGCAATGGATATGACGATAATGCCACGAAGCTGTAGGCTTCTGCTCCATCCTGCCACTTCCTCCTCGCTACAAGTCTGCATCACGTCCCTGAACTCCGCAAACACTTAGCAAGATGATTCGCTCGGCGTTTGCGGAGTTGTATATAATGGTTATTTATATTCTGTGACGAGACGGACAGAGCACGCTTGATTGCGATTGTTGTGTTTGCCAGGGTAGACATCTTTTTTGGAGAAGGACAGGTCGTACGCGGTTTCATTTACCCCCCACAGCGGAGTAGAGAACCAGTATTCGCCGGTGAAGCCGATGCCTTGCAGGTACAATGACGAAATTCTGTCGCCATCGCCATAGCCCGCAGCGGGGAGAAAGACGGCTCCTGCGGATTCCATACGGTTCCAACTGTCTCCGGATGTATAGACATTCTGATCCCAGCCGGTCGAAGATTTTGGAACAAATGCTCCGCCAAAACAACTTGTGTTTGAGTTCGGGTCATCAAAATGATCAGGCAGCAGAATGATGCCGTGCATGCCGCATACCGTGGCATAACCCACCTTGTTTGCCGCATCCGTCCTTGTGTTTAGCAGGTATTCCCACTCTGCTTTTGTCAATGTGCGCCACGTCTTTCCATCTCCCATCTGGCTTCCCCAATCGGTAAAATTGTTGGAGGTTTCGCAACTTGTTGTTTTCCAATCTATCGACCAGTTTCCGTATCCCCACGTGAACAATGACAACTGATTGCTGCTGTGACCATTGTCATACTGGTTATCGAAGAACCACCAATGCTTAATATCAGGTGTATATCTCAAATTACCCCGAGAGAAATGAACCGTCTTGCCTTTTCCAACGGAAAACTCACCTTGGAGCACAGCAGGCTCAACAGTGACCTTGCACGAGGAGGTAAGGCCTCCGACTTCCGTCGTGGCAATGATATCAGCAGTTCCAACGGAATGTGTCGTCACACGGCCGTTTGTATCCACAGTCGCCACCGACTCGTTGCTGCTGGTCCATATAAGATTCTTGTTGTAGGCATCGCCCGGAGATATGGTTGCGTTTATTGGAAATGACAATTCGCTATATGTTGTGAGATTACTCTTAATCAGGGCTATGCTTTCCGGTCTTGGATAGCCTATGGTTGCGGTTATATCGGAAACGATATTTGAGATGGTAAATTTGTAAAAATACCAATTCCCCCAAGAGTTGCCTATCCTCACGATGTCCGTATTGCATAAAGCGTCTCCCTCCATAAAGCATGAAAGCCTTTTATTTTGTGACCAAATATATGCTTCTATCGACACTTGATTGTCTCTTGGCTTGGCAGAGCAAATTATGTCATTCGAAAGATCCGGCAGCTGTTCCTCGGCCAATTTCACAGTCACAGTGTATGCCCCTACCTGCACCTGCTGTGCTCTACCTTCGCCCCAGGTGCCCACGCCCACGCCGCCGACCTTGATGCCGGTGTCCTCAAGGGTGAGGGTGAGGTCGTACTGCCTGCCCTGACGGATGATGATGCCGTTCTCGCCTGTGAGGGCTACGCCTACCTGCGTGCCGTCAACGGTGAGGAGTATCGTAAGGTCGCTCCTGCTGTCCGAGGAGTTGTTGCCGGTAACGAGCAGGATGTCCTTCACGATGCCTTCCGCTGTGATGGTACCGTCGGCAGCGAGGCTGACCTCTCCAGGATTGGCCGGGGTCACAGTCCCGTCGGTGATGTCCATCGTGCCGCTCTGGGCTATCGCCGTGCTCTTGAGACGGATGTTCGAGAGCACGCCCGCGGCCTTGTATTTCTCGGTGTTCACCTTCAGCGTGAGGTGGAGCCTCGCGAGGGCGTGGTTCATCGCGATGGATGCGCTCTTGCTTGAATGGGACACGGTGCCGGGTGTGGCGTATAGATGGTCGCTGCCGTTCAGCGACGACTCGACTGGGATAGCCGTGAGGTCGGTTGCACTGGCATTGTACGGGAAATAGCCGTAGAGCCTGCCTTCGGTGTTTGAGAGATATATCGGAGTCGTCGTGCTCCACTTGCCGCCGCTATATGTGAATGCCACGTTGCTGTAGCCCTGCTCGTGGCCGTCGTAGGCCACACCGTCCTTCGCCGTCACGAACAGGCCGATGCCCTTGGCGGCTTCGTCCGAAGGAAGGGTCTCGCCCTCTATCACGGCCTTGGTCTGGGGATAGGCGTTCATCAGCGCGAACGGCGATATGCCGCTCACGGAGGCTATCTCCAGGGTGCTGTCGGCGTTGTATTGGAGTTCATCTGTCTTGGCGCAGCCTGCAAGGGCAAGGACTGCAAGGAGAATAAGGGAGGATTTGATGTATGTCATAGTTTTCATCTTAGTTGCGATTATTGTTGAATATTCTGGATCTTAACGAACTATTGTGCATTCAACACCCCACGAACAGAATAGCCGATATGGCCGGAAGTGTGGCAACTCGCTGCCTGGCAACTCTCTTGCATGTGCATGTAGTATATTCCCTGCATCAACAGTCAATATTGCTCCCAAAATGAAAATTCGTTTATCCATTTTTTCCAATAGTTCGTTAAAAAGTTTATAAATTCTGAATTTTACTCTCATCATCATTTACCAGAAGGCGCCAGTACTGGGCCCAGTAATTGTCGGATCCTGTAATATACCTAGTTCTGTCAGGGACATAGAAGCTGTTAAGCTGGACGAATCCGCTTCCGTCATCGGAGCCGAAAACGTGGCATTCCAGCAGCTGCGTTCCCGTCGGAGATCCCTGCCCGTCATAATAGTAAATGTACGGAGGTTCCGGATAACGACAGGTCAGTGTCTTGAGCGAATGGCAGTTGCAGAACATCTGCCAGCCATAATGCGCATTGTTCTCTATCACCAGGGTCTCCAGAGTCGAATTCTTGAAGACTTCCGTATGTACAGTCGTAAGGGCTGTTGGAAGGTTGGTGCTCTTTATGTTCGAACCCGTGAACGCGCGGTCGCCTATTTCTGTAAGGGTTGACGGCAGCGTCAGAGGCTGCTTGGCCGCAGTGCTTGATTTGCCCATCCCAAAGAATGCGTTCTCGCCTATGAACGTGAGTCCTTCCGGCAGGCTGACCGACATCAGCTTCTCGCAGCTGCAGAAGGCGTTGGCTCCGATTGAGCTGATGCCCTGCGGGATGGTGACACCGGTGAGGGTGGTGTTTGTTTGATTCTCCTTGTACAGCAGGTTCGCAGGGATCCGTGTCGGAATGGCCGTGCCTTTTCCGAGGATATACCAGACTCCGCTGCCATTGGTGAAGCGAGAACAGCCTTCGTCTGCTATGTATTCCGTGTTCGCGCCGAAATCCGGTGTGCCGCTCAGGACTATCCTTTCCGTGGCCGTGTAATGGATAAGGGTAACGACCGTATTCGGTTCGATTATGTTTCCGAGTGGGAAAGCCGCCCAGTTTGCTGCTTTATTATAGGCTATCATAAGTCTGTGGCCTTCGGCGGCTTTCACGAGCACGGTCATCTTGGACTTGTCTGTTCCCTTGAAAGCATCGGTTTCCAGCGGGATGCACTTGTCCCCGGTCAGGTTCACCGACTTGAGCGAAGTGCATTCCTCAAAAGTGTAATTGTCAATCCTTTCAACATTGCCGATGCTTACGCTTGTAAGGGACTTGCATTTTTTGAAGGCACCTTCGCCGAGCGATGTGGCATTCCCGCTTGTGAAACTGCTGACAGCACTCTCCTCAAAAGCATATTTGCCTATAGCGACAAGATTGCCGTTGCCACTCAAATCGAGAGTGAACTGCTGTTTCTTTGCCGCATTGCGGAATGCACATTCCCCAATTGATGTGAGAGACGATGGAAAGGCCGGGAATTTGAGGTTGCCGCAACCGTCAAAAGCATATTTGCCAATGGTTTTTACGCCTTCGGGAATGGTGATGCCTGTAAGGGCTGTCTTTCCGCTGAAGGCATTTGCTGGGACAGCCGACACGGGTCCCTCGAAGGCAAGGCGGCCTCCCCCACCGCTGAAGGTGGATCCTTCCTCGTTGTATGGCACGCCGAAGGCATCCTTGTCGTTCGGCTCGACCTTGGCTGTGGCCTGATAGCTGAAGAAGGACAAGTCACCAAGGCTGAGATTAACGGTGACATCCTGGGTGATGCCGGTCAGGGTAAATGTCTTCCCCGGCTTGTCGAAGTTGCAGTCGCAACCGGCCCCGCAGGAATACGCAAGGTACTTGTCGCCGCTGAAGTCATAACGAAAAGTGACACAGGAGGAACGCGTCCCGTCCGACGGGGTGTCATCACAGGGAAGAGCCGTGGCGGCATTGTCCACGTCGATGCTGTAGGTCAGGCCCGTCGGGCAGTTGAAGGTCACCGTGTGACCGTCCACCATGACCGTGTTGCCGGTCACCTGTGTCTTCCAGGGCTCGACTCCCACACTTGCGACTTCCATCTTGCTGTCGCCGTTCTTGATGTTGAGCGAGATGGTGGATTTGGTGTTCTGGCGGATGATTACGCCGTTGTCGCCATCGAGCGTTGCGCCAAGGGTCTTGCCGCCGAACGTGCAGGTGACCTTGAATTCCTGCCTGTTTTTGACATCATCGCCGGTATTTCCAGGCACCAGCAGGCACCTCGCCACTATCCTGCCACCGGATAGGGCAAGTACGTTGTTTGTGGCGAAGGGGATGTCGGAAGTGGCCGCATCGCCCGGGGCGAGCGTTCCGTCCTTGGCATTGAGCGTGCCCGATGCGGAGAACGTGGCACTTCCGCCCGAAAGGGTGATGCCCGTCATCTCCGTCCCATAGTCGTAGCCGTAGATGTTGAAGGTAATCTCCACCAGCGCCAGGGCGTGATGGAAGGTAAGGTCTATCGCGGGTTTGGCCGCGGTTACTCCGCCAACGGGCGTGGCCCACATGAAGTCTTTCCCGTCAATGGAAGAGGCCACTTTGATTTTCGTGATGTCGGTAGCGGCGGCATCGTACGGGTAGTAGGCATAGACGGTCGCCGCCTTGTCGGTAAGAGCAATCGGCGTTTCCGGCGTCCAGACGGTTTCGCCAGCCTTGCGGGTGTATCTCACGTTCTTGTAGGTGTTGTCCGTATAGCCTTCCCCTTCGAGGAACAGGCCTATGCTCACTTCCTCGTCCGTGGGGAACGACGTCCCCTCGATTGCCGCCTTGCTGAGTCCTGCGGTTGAAACGGAATTTATCCTCAAGAAGGCAAGTCTCTCAAGCGGATTGGGATTGTTGTTGTCTGGTTCGACATTGATGTTTTCCTGCTTCGAGCAGGAAACGGCCACCGCTGCCAGCACCACCGGCAGGGCGAGGAAGAATGCTCTCAAAGCGTGTCTCATAGCCCAAATAAATTCTCTACATTCATATCTCCGCCTTTAGAACTGGAGCCTTCCTCATAACTGGAGATTCCCGGACTTGTGTTGAGGATGCTATGGGTTCTCACGTTTACCAGCTTGATGGCCGGACTCTTGTACTGCGGACGGTCTTCCGCCGTTCTTTTTGATTTGTCTTTCATATCGTTGATGTTTTGTTTATGGAACTTTCACGCCTGAGTGGTTTATGAATTGTCGTTTAATGTTCTCAATTTCATCTACTTTCTTTCTGTTTCTTAGAAGCTGTTTTGAAATGTTCGATTAAAAATTTCATGAAAGATTTTCGAGAT
>JAUNNV010000191.1 GCA_030531335.1 Bacteroidales bacterium | reverse complement strand
TCCTATTCTGAAATCCACACTATGGGGTGGTGCGAAAATCATTCCGTTCAAGCAACTCGACTGCTCGCAAAACCAAGTGGGCGAAAGTTGGGAGATTTCCGATGTGCCCGGCGATGAGTCGGTTGTAAGCGATGGCCCGGACAAAGGCATGAACCTTAGCCAGTTGGTGCGTACCTATCGAGCCGACTTGGTGGGGAAGGAAAACTATGAACGGTTTGGCGATTGTTTTCCCCTGCTCATCAAGTTCATCGATGCCAAGCAAGATCTATCCATTCAGGTTCATCCCAACGATGACTTGGCGCGACACCGCCACAACTCAATGGGGAAAACCGAGATGTGGTATGTCATCGACAACAACAATGGGAAGGCACGTCTGCGCTCCGGACTTAACAGGCAGATTACTCCGAAGGAATATACCCAGATGATAGCGTCCGACACCATCTGCGATGTCCTGACCAACTATCCGCTTCAAAACGGCGACGTGTTTTTCCTTCCTGCCGGACGGATACACAGCATCGGCAAGGGTTGTTTCATCGCTGAGATTCAGCAAACCTCCAACATCACTTACCGCATTTATGATTTCAACAGAGTCGATGAACATGGAAATGCCAGGGAGTTGCACACCGAATTGTCGAAGGATGCTATCGATTATACTGTATTTGACGATTACCGCACCCATTACGTACCTGTCAAGAACAAGTCTGTCGAATTAGTGTCGTGTCCGTACTTCACAACTTCGCTCTACGATCTTACGGAACCCATGACCCTCGACTACAGCGAGCTCGACTCCTTTGTGATTCTCATGTTCCTGGAAGGTAAAGGAACCATAACGGATGATGAGGGTCGCACCATGAATGTTCATGCCGGGCAGTCGGTGCTTTTCTCGGCCACGACGCAGTGTGTTTCAGTAGAAGGAACATTGAAATTCCTGAAGATATACGTGTGAGAATTCAATAACGCCAAACATATCGGAAAGAAGTGTCTGGCGTTTTTACGAGTAGTCCCGACGAGAATCGAACTCGTATCAAAAGTTTAGGAAACTTCCGTTCTATCCGTTGAACTACGGGACCATATTATTTACAATTTTTAATCATTTACTATTTTCACAAATTGCAAATAGTAAACTGTAAATAGTGAAATAACAAAAGATTTATGTTCACGTTGCAAAGGTAATACATTTTTCTCGAAAACAGTCTTCTTCATGGGAAAAAACATTGAAACGACCATGCGACAAGGCTTTTTTGAGGTTTTTGTTTTGCAAATAGGAATAACTTTCCGAAATTTGCGCGTTTATAGAACAAAGCATATAAAAACGACATTATTATGGCAGAAGAAATGACAGTCAAGGAATTGGATCAAGTAGTGGTTCGTTTCTCTGGCGACTCAGGCGACGGCATGCAACTTGCCGGAAACATTTTTTCAAATGTGTCGGCCACTGTTGGCAACGACATTTCCACGTTCCCCGATTATCCCGCCGACATACGCGCTCCACAAGGTTCGCTCACTGGTGTGTCTGGCTTTCAGATACATGTCGGCTCTGGCAAGGTGTTCACACCGGGCGACAAGTGCGATGTGCTGGTGGCCATGAATGCGGCGGCGTTGAAGACACAGTACAAGTTTGCCAAGCCAACGGCTTGCATCGTCATCGACACGGATTGTTTCCAAAAGGCCGACCTCGACAAGGCTGCCTTCCTCACCGACAATCCCATTGAGGAAATGGGCATCAAGCAAGATGTGATAGCAGCTCCCATATCCCAGATGGTGAAGGACTGTCTGGCCGGTACAGGCATGGACAACAAGTCCATGCTGAAGTGCCGCAACATGTTTGCCCTCGGCCTTGTTTGCTGGCTTTTCAATCGCGACCTATCCTTAGCCGAGAACTATTTGCAGACGAAGTTCGCCAAGAAACCTGCCATTGCCGAGGCTAATATCAGAGTCATTCGTGCCGGTTACGATTATGGTCACAACACCCATGCGTCGGTCGATCATACATATAAAATAGAGACCAAGGTAAAAGTTCCTGGAAAATACATGGACATCAGTGGCAACAAAGCCACAGCCTATGGGCTCATGGCTGCTGCCGAAAAAGCAGGCTTGCGACTTTATTTGGGATCTTATCCCATCACCCCAGCTACCGACATCCTTCACGAGCTCTCCAAGCACAAATCGTTGGGGGTAACTACCGTACAGTGTGAGGACGAGATTGCAGGTTGTGCATCGGCTGTAGGTGCGGCTTTTGCAGGAGCATTGGCCGTGACGAGTACTTCGGGTCCTGGTGTATGTTTGAAAAGCGAAGCCATGAACTTGGCTGTCATTCAAGAACTTCCATTGGTCGTCATTGATGTGCAACGTGGCGGTCCTTCCACGGGACTTCCCACCAAGAGCGAGCAAACCGATCTGTTGCAGGCATTGTTCGGACGCAATGGCGAAAGCCCCATGCCGGTGATTGCCGCCACCAGTCCTACGAATTGTTTCGATGCAGCATACGCGGCCTGTAAGATGGCACTCGAACACATGACACCGATCGTGTTGCTTACCGATGCGTTCGTCGCCAACGGCTCAAGCGCATGGCGTCTGCCCAATCTGAACGATTATCCAAGCATCAATCCTCCGTATGCGCCAAAGGATATGAAGGACAATTACACCCCCTATCGGCGCAACGAACAGACAGGTGTGCGTTATTGGGCTATCCCTGGTTGGGAAGGCTTCACCCACATCCTTGGTGGACTGGAAAAGGACGGACGGACAGGTGCCATTTCCACAGAGCCAGAGAATCACGACACGATGTGTCGCCTGCGTGCCGACAAAATAGCGCGGATTGAAG
>JAUNNV010000190.1:2622-2831 GCA_030531335.1 Bacteroidales bacterium | reverse complement strand
GTTACGGCGCGAGGAAACGCCCGGCGAGGGGTCGGCATAATTATGCGGCGATATGCAGTGCCGGGGGGTACGAAGCCGGGGCGGCATAATTTATGTCGAAAAATTTTTTTCATCGTTAGAGAAACCCACTCGCATCGCGTGGAGTGGCGTTTTTCACTGCGAGGAGTAGGGGGTTACCACTGCGGTGGGAAAGACAAACCACTGCGGTG
>JAUNNV010000190.1:0-2612 GCA_030531335.1 Bacteroidales bacterium | reverse complement strand
GAAAACAAAACGTTTGTTTTGTTTGTTTGTTGCGTTTGTTGCGATTGAGGGTTACATTTTCGTTCGGAAGTTGTCGTGTGTTTAACGGTTGGCTGTTTTGAAATCTTTCATAAAATTTTTAACCATTTCAAAACAGCTTCTAAACTTTAGTAAGATGTTTTTTAACCACATAAAAGAATTATTCAAAAAATAATGTGTAAATTTGTGGCAAAATTGTGGAACACTTTACATAAATAGATTGCAATGAACTTAACAGACAAAAAGTATGCTCAGTACTATTTGGTACAGGAAATGATGGGAACAGTGCAAACTGTCCAGAAGTTTAACCCCGAAAGCTCCATGTTTGTGGCCGATGCTGTAAAGGAAACAGGTCGCCTTTTGTTCTCGGGCGAGGGCTCAAGCCGTATTTTCCCCTCGAAGAACGCCTCCCGCAAGGCCAAGGCATGGGGAATGGACATCAATGTGCAAACCGAAGGCTCGCATCAGGCTTGCGAATACGACTTGTCGAAATATGCCGTTTTGATTGGTTCCAATTCCGGACGCACGAAGGAAGCCCTGTTGTTGGCCAACGACCTTAAGGCAAAAGGTCATACCCATTATTTTGGTTTGACAGCCAACGAGAACACCCCTCTTGAGGCTGCTTGTGTGAAGGCACATGTGTTGGGCTGTGGTTGGGAAAACGCTGTGGCCGCTACCAAGAGCGTGGTGGAGCAGACTTTGTTCTCGGAAAGTGTCATCTGGAATGTGGCTGGCAAGGACATGAAGGCAGCTTTGGCTGGTTTGCCCGAAAAGCTGCAGCAGGCCCTTACGCTCGATGTCCCTGCGGAAATTGTGGAATGGGTGAAGGGTGCCAAGACCATTTATTTTGCAGGCATGAACGATGGCGTTGCGGAAGAGCTTACTTTGAAGACCAACGAAATCACTCGTCGCAAGAGCGATTTCCTGGAGGGAACTTACGCTCTTCACGGCATCGAGGAGGTGATGCAGGAAGGTGACATCGTGTTTGTCGTGAATCCTATCGAAAGCGAATACGAGAAGTATCAGGCCGTGTTCGGCAACGCCAAGGTTCATGTCGTTGCCATCGACACCAAGCCGACCCCTTTCACCACGGTTGTCGTTCCCGAAGCAGGCGAAATGCAGCCTTACGTCTATTTGTGTGCCGGTTGGAACATTCTTGTCGAAGTGGGTGTTTCCGATGGTATCAATCTCGACAAGCCACAACGCGCCCGCAAGGTAGGCAACGAAATGTAAATCAACACACGAAGGAGGGCTTTGGCTGTGAGGATAGACTCTCAGGCCAAGGCCCTTCGTTGTGTGCTGGTGCCTCGCGGCGAATAATCCTAATGCTTGCCGTCAGTTTCCTTTTGCCCGTTTCCTTGCCAGGAACTCACCGATGGCTTTTTGGTATTTGCGGGCGTTGGCTGCGTGCTGTGCGCTGCTTGCCGTGAAATAATGTCCGCCCGAGAAATCCTCCTTGGCGCACATGAACAAGTAGTTGTGGTGGCTGTAGTTCAATACGGCATCGATGCCTTGAATGGAAGGTATGCTGATAGGCCCTGGAGGCAACCCTTTGTGTTTATAGGTGTTGTAGGGCGAGTCTATTTCCAAATGCTTGAACAAGACTCGCTGTATGGTAGGGTCGCCTACGGCAAATATCACGGTAGGACAAGCTTGTAGGGGCATCCCGATGCGCAGCCGATTGATGTACAGACCGGCTACGATGGGTTTGTCGGAGGCCAAGGCTGTCTCTCCTTCCACAATTGAGGCCAAGGTTGACACTTCCACTGGGCTCATTCCCAATTCGTTCGCTTTCTTCATCCTGTTGTCGTTCCAGAAAGCCTTGTGCTCGCGAACCATGCGTTGCATGAATTTTTCCGCGCTAATGTTCCAGAACACTTCGTAGGTGTTGGGAATGAACAATGAAGGGAATGTCTCGGGGGTATATGACAGGGAATCGACAAACTTCTTGTCGAACATCAGTTGGGCAATCTCCACCGAGTCGATCATCAGTTGGTGGGACACGTTTCTTGCCAGTTTTTGCAGGGTTGACACACTTCCTATCACCAGTTTTACTGGGGTCTGGTTGCCAATGGAGAGCCGTTGGTAAATGGTACGGTGGGTGTCGGTAGGCTTGATGGCGTATTTGCCAGTATGGATTCGGTTGGCATATTTGCCTCGCTTCATTAGTAGGAACAGGCCTTTTGTGTGGGTCGGCTTGCCCTCCTTGGCGATTTTCGTCATTACTGAATCTTGATTGTCGTCGCGGTCGATGAAAAGGTATGTGGTTTCGGCCACTTGATAAGGATGTGTGAAAAACATATAATACAATCCACCTCCTATGCCACCAGTTACCAACAGCACCAATGCGATTGTGGCAAATAACACCTGTCGTTTGTTTGTTTTCCCCATTTTTATGCTTTTTCTGTTTTTTTTTTTAAAGATAAGCATTAAATTTTATATGTCAAAAAAAAACATTAGAAAAAAACAAGTTTATAAACTTGTTTCTTCTATTTCTTCGTCTTCTATTGCTAAATCTTCTAATTCATCTACATCATCGGTAATATCACCATCTTCAGAAGAAGTATCATAAAATATATCCTCTTCGCTATCTT
>JAUNNV010000052.1 GCA_030531335.1 Bacteroidales bacterium | reverse complement strand
CGACATTTCCTGTACTGTTCCATCGTTTTCCGCACCACTCCAAGCTGATATTCTATTATTTCGCCGTTGCTCATGCCGGCAGTGGTTTCCAAGAGTTCAGACGCATGCAAATCGACTTCCACCAGGTTGCGTTGTGGCTTCGACAAGCTCACCAACCGTGGCTTTTTATGGCTTTCATTTTCTTTTCGTTGGTCGTGGGCTTGTGAGTTGTTGGCAAACGACTTGTCCTTCAGCAAAGCATCGCGAATGGTGTTGGCCGACGAGTGGAAGGCCGCCACATCGTTCTGAGCTATGGGATAGATGAGCGCAGGCATGTCGAAGAAAATGTTCTCGCAGAAAGTGTGAAGTTTGTAGAATTTCACAGTATCAATGCGCAACTCCACCGAAATGGCAGGCTTGAGATGGAATCCCTTGCCGTCCTTCAGTGCTATCAACTGTACGCATATCCGTTCCATACCGTTCAATTGCTGCCGATCGAACTCCTCCATCAGATATTTGCTATTGGGCTCAATCATGCCATGACAACGCACGTTCCAGCTGCTATTCTCCACACTCGAATAGGTGAAATAGAGCAGATAATTGGAATCGTTGACCAGATATGCCTCGAAACCAGTGCTGCTGACACACTTCACGTTGATAGGTACGAAAGCCAACGACACATTCAGTACATCACCGCCGCTCCTCTCCAAAGGCTTGTAAACGTCCACCGACTTCACCTCGGTTCTAACCACAGTCTCGTGCTCCACCTTTGTTCGTTTTGGTTTGTTGGCGTTGCCTTTTTCAGGAACATCGTGTGTGAAGTTGTAATTGTCGGTCTCAATAGCCACACATTCTTTCACAGGCATGGGTATGGCAAAGCCATCCTCATCCTCCACCAACACAATGTCCTTCCCTTGGAAACCCGTCACGGTTCCACCTCCTGTTTCGCTGAGGAAACGAACTTTATCTCCTATTTTCATAGTCTTTTCTTTTCAAAATTGCGCAAATATACGTAATTTTGCGCGATTTTCGTATCTAAGTCTAAAATATTGATAACCGAAACCAAACATATCCAAATAAGCGATTTCGCATATCCGTTGGCCGACGAACGGATAGCCAAGTATCCGTTGCCGATACGCGACGAGTCCAAGCTTTTGGTATATCGTCAGGGGCGAGTGTCGCACGACACCTTCAACCACTTGCCTCAATATCTGCAACCAGGAGAACTGATGATATTCAACAACACCAAGGTCATTCAGGCCCGCTTGCATTTCCACAAGGACACGGGAGCCCTGATAGAGGTGTTTTGCCTGGAACCGGCAAAGCCTCACGACTATGCGCTCAATTTTCAACAGACAAAATCGTGTAGTTGGCTGTGTATGATTGGGAACCTCAAGAAATGGAAAGGCGAGGTGTTGCGACGCATAATAGAGGTGAGAGGACGAAAGCTCCAACTTACGGCCACACGGGGCGAATGTCGTGGCACCAGCCACTGGGTGGATTTCGATTGGGCCGACAATGAGGTGACGTTTGCCGAGGTGCTTGAGGCCGCAGGCGAACTGCCCATACCTCCTTATCTGAATCGTCCGACTGAAGCCAGCGACAACACCACTTACCAAACAGTATATTCCAAGGTGAAAGGGTCGGTGGCCGCACCTACCGCCGGATTGCATTTCACCCCCCGGGTGCTTCAAGCACTCGACGACAATGGCATTGAACGCGAGGAATTAACACTTCATGTGGGAGCCGGCACCTTCAAGCCGGTAAAGAGCGAACAAATTGAAGGACACGAAATGCACACCGAATACATTTCGGTGATGAAATCCACCATTTCCAGGCTAATGATCCATCAAGGCAAAGCCATTGCCGTAGGCACCACATCGGTGCGCACGCTCGAAAGTCTGTATTATATAGGTGTCTTGTTGCATGGCAATCCTAATGCTAACCAGACGGATTTGCACGTGCCGCAATGGATGCCTTACGAAACCACGACCCAACTTACGGTGTTGCAGGCCTTGCAGAACATTCTCGATTATCTGGAACGCAATCAGATGGAAACCCTTCATGCTTCCACGCAGATTATCATTGCTCCCGGCTACACTTACAAGATTGTAGAGAAAATGGTGACCAATTTCCATCAGCCACAAAGCACGTTGCTGCTGTTAGTGTCGGCCTTCGTGAATGGCAACTGGCGCACAATCTACAATTATGCACTTGCGAACGATTTCCGATTCCTAAGCTACGGCGACAGCTCGTTGCTCATTCCATAGCAATTTGAAATCGCATCATCGTAAAATCGAAAAAACGAAAACAATTAAGTAATATGACAACAAAACCGAACATTCCAAAGGGAACACGCGATTTCTCACCGGCCGAAATGGTGAAGCGCAATTACATATTCAATACCATCCGTGGTGTGTTCCATCGATTTGGATTCCAGCAAATCGAGACTCCTTCCATGGAAAACCTATCGACACTCATGGGAAAGTATGGCGAAGAGGGCGATAAGCTCTTGTTCAAGATCCAGAATTCAGGCGATTTCTGCCGTGATGTCACCGACGAGGATCTGTTGTCGCGCAACCCATTGAAGCTGGCAAGCAAATTTTGCGAAAAGGGGCTTCGTTACGACCTGACCGTACCATTTGCACGTTATGTCGTGATGCACCGCGAAGAACTCACCCTACCGTTCAAACGCTATCAGATTCAGCCTGTATGGCGTGCCGACCGTCCACAAAAAGGACGTTATCGCGAATTCTATCAATGCGATGCCGACGTGGTGGGCAGCGACTCATTGCTCAATGAGGTGGAATTGACACAAATGCTCGATGCCGTATTCAGCCAATTTGGCATACGTGTAGCCATCAAGATGAACAACCGAAAAATTCTTTCGGGTATAGCCGAGTTCATAGGCGAAGCCGACAAAATAATAGATATAACTGTAGCCATAGACAAGCTCGACAAGATAGGAATAGACAATGTCAATGCCGAATTGGCAGAAAAAGGTGTCACTCCCGAAGCCATAGCCAAACTTCAGCCTATCATCATGCTACAGGGAAGTAACACCGAAAAACTACAGGAACTTTCGCGCATTTTAGCAGATAGTGAAATTGGTATGAGGGGCGTGACAGAATGTCAGTATATACTTGGGATAACCGACCAGCTGTCATTGAACAACATGGTGGAACTCGACCTGACCTTGGCACGCGGACTTAATTATTATACGGGTGCCATTTTCGAAGTGAAAGCTCTCAATGCCCAAATGGGCAGCATTAGCGGTGGTGGCCGCTACGACAATCTGACAGGAGTGTTTGGCATGGGAGGTCTGAGCGGTGTCGGCATATCCTTCGGTGCCGACCGCATTTACGATGTACTGAACCAGCTCGGCCTTTACCCTGCCGAAGTTGCCGACACCACGAAGATTCTGTTCGTCAATTTTGGTGAGAAAGAGTCCATGTTTGCACTTAAGGCCATGCAACAGCTCCGTCAGGCCGGCATCAATGTGGAAATCTATCCTGATTGCACAAAGATGAAAAAGCAAATGAGCTATGCCAATGCCAAGAACATACCTTATGTGGCCATCATCGGCGAAGAGGAACTGAACCAAGGGAAAATCATGTTGAAGGACATGAATACAGGCCAACAGCAACTTTTGACTACCGATGAGGTTCTGGCACAGATTTTGCGGAACACATATTGAAAATTTAAAAACAATTCAATAACAAAAAATGACTATGAACATTCAACCATTAGCAGACCGAGTATTGATACTCCCTGCACCAGCAGAAGAAAAAACCATTGGTGGTATCATCATTCCTGACACAGCAAAGGAAAAACCCTTGAAGGGTGAAATCGTTGCAACAGGCAAAGGCACAAAGGATGAGGAAATGATTCTGAAGGTAGGCGACAACGTGCTCTACGGAAAGTATGCGGGCACAGAACTCGAATACGAAGGAAAGAAATACCTTATCATGCGCCAGAGTGATGTCCTCGCCATTCTGGGATAATTGATAGGATACAATCTCAAAATCGAATCATCGAACAATCGAATTATCGTAAAACAGTAAAAGTAAATAGTATTATGGCAAAAGAAATCTTATTCAATATCGATGCCCGCGAACAGCTCAAAAAGGGAGTTGACGAATTGGCAAATGCAGTGAAAGTGACACTTGGCCCCAAAGGTCGCAATGTCATTATCGAAAAGAAATTTGGTGCTCCTCAGATTACGAAGGACGGTGTTACCGTAGCCAAGGAAGTGGAATTGGCCGATCCGTTTGCCAACACCGGCGCACAACTTGTGAAGTCGGTTGCCTCAAAGACAGGCGATGATGCTGGCGACGGCACGACCACCGCTACAGTCCTCGCACAGTCTATTGTCAGTGTCGGCTTGAAGAATGTCACTGCCGGAGCCAATCCAATGGACTTGAAGCGTGGCATGGACAAGGCCGTGGCAAAGGTTGTTGAATCCATTAAGAACCAAGCTGAAATGGTTGGCGACAACTACGACAAGATTGAGCAGGTGGCCGCCGTCAGTGCCAACAACGACCCTGTCATTGGCAAACTCATTGCCGATGCCATGCGTAAGGTAAGCAAGGATGGTGTCATCACCATCGAAGAAGCCAAAGGTACAGACACCACCATTGGCGTGGTTGAGGGTATGCAGTTCGACCGTGGCTACTTGTCGCCTTACTTTGTTACCGACACAGAGAAGATGGAGTGCGTAATGGAGAATCCCTACGTGCTTATCTACGACAAGAAGATTTCCAATCTCAAGGATTTTCTGCCCATCCTCGAACCAGCCGTACAAAGCGGTCGTCCATTGTTGGTAATTGCCGAGGATGTCGATTCAGAGGCTCTCACCACTCTCGTTGTAAACCGTCTGCGCTCACAGCTCAAGATTTGTGCAGTAAAGGCTCCTGGCTTTGGCGATCGTCGCAAAGCCATGCTTGAGGACATTGCCATTCTTACAGGTGGTATCGTTATCAGCGAAGAAAAGGGTTTGAAACTCGAACAGGCAACCATCGACATGCTTGGCTCATGCGAGAAGATAACCGTAACCAAGGACAATACAACCATTGTCGATGGTGCAGGCGAAAAGCAAGCCATCCAAGATCGTGTAAACCAAATCAAGTCGGAACTCAAGAACACCACATCCGATTACGACAAGGAAAAACTTCAGGAACGTCTGGCAAAACTTTCTGGCGGTGTGGCTGTACTCTATGTAGGAGCAGCTTCCGAAGTTGAGATGAAGGAAAAGAAAGACCGTGTTGACGATGCTCTGTGCGCAACCCGTGCAGCCATCGAAGAAGGCATTGTGCCGGGTGGTGGTGTAGCCTACATCCGCGCCATCGAACAGCTCGAAGGTCTGAAGGGCGAGAATGCCGACGAAACAACCGGTATCGAAATCATCAAGCGTGCCATCGAAGAGCCTTTGCGTCAGATTGTCGCCAACGCAGGCAAGGAAGGTGCTGTGGTTGTCCAGAAGGTTCGCGAAGGCAAGAACGACTTTGGTTACAATGCTCGCACCGATGTTTATGAGAATCTCCATGCTGCAGGTGTGGTTGACCCAGCCAAGGTTACTCGTGTAGCTCTTGAAAACGCCGCATCAATCGCAGGCATGTTCCTCACTACTGAATGTGTCATCGTAGAGAAGAAGGAAGAAAAGCCCGAAATGCCAATGGGCGGCCCAGGTATGGGCGGTGGCATGGGCATGATGTAATACCACATCCATATCTCCCCAAAAGCCGGCATCCTTGAAGGATGCCGGCTTTTTAGTTAGTGTTTACTCGTGACAAAACGGACATCAGAGAAAACAGGTCTCTATCTTTGGTATTTTTCAATCACCTGAAGCAACAGCCGATGGTTCTCCACTCCATTGGCAGCCACCACCGCCTGAGGCTTGTCATAGGTAAGTGGTTTGCCTTGTAAGGTGGTGACGACACCACCAGCCTCGACAATGAGCAACTGGGCTGCCGCATAGTCCCACGGGCTCAAACGTATCTCAAAAAACATGTCGTACATGCCTGCCGCCAACGCACTAAGTCCCAAGGCAGCCGAACCGATACAACGAAAGTCGTTGCATTGGTAAAACAATTCTTCAAACACCCGCCAACAAAGCGGCGACATGCGCTTGTCGTACAAGCTGAATCCACCACATGCCATGGATTCAGCCAATCCACGGCATGACACCTTCATGGATAGTCCGTTGCGGAAAGCTCCCTTACCAGCCTCAGCGACGTATAGCACATTAGAGAACAGACTATACACCACAGCCAACACTGGTGTCCCATCGGACACAAGTGCCACTGAAATGGCACAATCTTGATGTCCACGTGCGAAATTGGCAGTGCCGTCGATAGGGTCGATAATCCATACCTGCGACGAGGATGTGTCGAAGAAGTCGCTCTCCTCGCAAATGAATCCGGCATGAGGAAGGAGGATATGCAGATTTTCGCAGAGATACTGTTGCACAGCTATATCGGTCGAAGTGACAATGTTGGTACAGGCACCTTTTTGCATCACATCGAAATCTGTGACACGCATAAGTTGCGCGGCTTCACGAACAATACGCACGACCGCTTGCAACGAGACATTCATTGTATTCGTATTCATGATTGGTCGCGAAAATTAATCCATAAACGATGACAATTCAAGGCAACCCTTCATGCAGGGTTATTTACCTGAAAGGTTGTTTCGCCTGTTTGAGAGACTCTTAATTGTATCCGATAGATCAATTCGTTGTCGGGTATTCCGATTTTAGCCACAAACAAGAACTCATCCTTATCAACGCCTTCGAAATCCATGTCGGACAAAATGGAGTATTGTAAGAACTCCTGTGGAACAACATCCTTGAACATATCCTTTTTTATATCCTTGCCGTAAATGGCATCTTTACCCTGATACACGCAAATGTGTATGATGTTGTCGTAAGAGTAGTTCTCTATTTCCAACCCCATATCGTCGATTCCTGGCCGTAACACCTTTATTGTCGTGGGATTGATAAACACATATCCATGATAGCTTTTCCCCTTATAGGTCACCACCTTGTCTTTTTTAATCACTTCCTTCACGCTCACATTTTGAGAATCGTCTGTTGGTGTCAATTCAAATTCATCGATTTCCTCATCCGTCAATTCTTTCTTCTGTAAATGCACGGTTTCATCATTTGGAGTCAAAAACACGAAATTGGATTCGTCAATATCGACAATCGGGTAGGCATTGGTCTGCAAACCGTATGTGTATAGCGTGTCGTTGAACACCTTGAAGGTTTGTTGTGCAATGTCATTATTGATGTAATTGACAGTATTGTCAACAAACTGAATCATAGTCATATATTCATTGGAAACATCAATCCACACACCTTGTAGCAAGGCTCTGGCTTGTGTATCCTCTACCCTTTCATACGCAGCTTGTCTCCTATTTCCACATCCCGACAACATGCACACTATGAACAAAACGATGAAATGTCTCATTTGTTTTTTGGTGTAAATCCATTGCAAAGGTAGTGTTTTTTTTTGACAGACATCGTTTTGTTTTATTTTTTTCGCTACCTTTGTGGCATGATTGAATTTGCAAAACATATCTCGTCGCTGTTGCGCATCCACGACTGTGTCATCATACCTGGATTTGGCGGCATATTGGCTTACCCTATAGAAGCGAGCTACGATGAGCAGGAACACATATTCCGTACTCCAGAGCGTAGGTTTGGTTTCAATGTCCGTTTGAAACACAACGATGGGGTTTTGGTTCAGTCCTACATGTCGGCACACCATCTGACAGCCGAAGAAGCGATGAAACGCATCCAAAAAGTCGTTGCGTCCATGCAGAAACAGTTGCAGGCCACAGGTCGTGTCGCATTGCGTGGTGTGGGTGATTTCTCATCCAACATCAAAGGCGAAATAGTGTTTACTCCTTATTGCGACTACATACTCACTCCGTCCTATTATGGCTTGGAGAATTTCTCCATTGCACCACTTTCCACACCGAATTTGGTGGAATTTGTGCCACATACCACTTCGTTCCACAAGAGCATGGCTGGTTTTGCGGTGGCTGCAATTGTCTTCCTAACACTTCTGTTTACATCAATTCTCCCTGACGATGACAACAACAAAACAGGCCGTGCATCATCTTCGACATTCACTGCGTTAAGTGCCGAACAAATGCAAAAACAGCGAAATCGTCGCGACTACACTCCCCACAAAGTCTCTGAAGTAAAGGCCAGCGACATTGTCGCCCAACCATCCACCTCATCGACAACCGCCCACAACACATCTACAAACGTACCGGCAGCAAATCCTACGACCTCCAACAACACAGCATCCACGCAGGCAATAACCAACCCATCAAACATTTCCACGCCATCGGTTCCTGCATCCACTGGTGTATCGAATGCCACACCATCTGCAAGCAAATCCGTTGGCGGCACATCCATTACCAAAAACAAATCATATTACATCATAGCGGCCAGCTTGTCAACCAAGGCATCGGCAAAGCCGTATCTTTCCGACTTTAAGGCAAGAGGTTTTCGAGACGCGACGATAGTCGAAGGTAAAGGCCGCTATCGCATCGCGATAGCCCAGTTTGACAATCGCCAGAATGCTGAATCAAAAATATCGGATTTGCGGAAAGACCCCCAATATAAGGATGTCTGGTTGTTGATTCAATAAGCCATGAAGAGAGTCCGTTGTCCTAAATGCGATAATTTCATTGTATTCGACGAAACACAATACGGCGAAGGTCAAAGTCTTTGTTTCGTGTGCGATGTATGCCATCGTGAGTTCACCATTCGCTTGGGTGTCTCGAAAATCCGTGCGTTACAACGCGATGAGAACAAATCGTCAGAAAATGTTTCGGGTCAATGGGGCAGCATTGTGGTCTTGGAAAACGGTTTTGGTTATAAGCAGCAGTTGCCACTACACGAAGGCGACAATCTGATAGGTCGGCGCAACAAGGGTACGGTCGTCGATGTGCCCATCGAGTCGAACGACCCCAGCCTCGACAGGTGCCATTGTTTCATCAACGTCCGTCGTCTGCACGATGGAACCTTATCCTATACCCTTCGCGACAACCACAGCAATGTGGGAACCGTGCTGATGAACGAGATGCTTGGCGACAAGGAACGCATTCCCATCGACGATGGAGCAGTCGTCACGCTTGGAGCCACTACATTCATCCTGCGAAGTGCCGACAACTGATTCTGCGAATTTTCCCCGACAAAATGCTCCAACAACACAAAGCTGTAGTGTATGCCGGCCAAAATCGAACCACTTGTTGTTCATGATTTAACGATTAAACACATATACACATGAAAAAAACATTATTGACCGCATTGCTTGTCATCGTTGCCATTCCACAGCTATGTGCACAAAAGGCCGTGGTGACAGAATCGCAAGCCTCGATGACCACCTACGGCTTCGGCGACCCAAACCCGATAGCCAATCCATCCGCCTCGTTCTATCCTTATTGGCGATTCGACCAATTCGACAGCAAAAGTGTCGAGAAAGAGTGGAAAACCGTCACGCTCGAAAACGATTACATCCGTGTCACTCTCTTCCCGGAAATTGGTGGCAAGGTGTGGGGTGCCATCGACAAGACCACCGGCAAGGAATTCGTCTATTACAATCACGTCGTGAAGTTTCGCGACATTGCCATGCGAGGAGCATGGGTGTCGGGCGGCATTGAGTTCAATTTCGGCATCATCGGCCATGTACCCACATCCGCCACACCTGTCGATTACTGCACGCGCACCAACCCCGACGGCAGCGTAAGCTGCCACATAGCTTCCTACGAGCTCATCACCCGTACCCAGTGGAATGTCGAGATCAAATTACCGGCCGACAAGGCATACTTCACCACTTCGGTGGTGTGGACGAATGCCAGTCCGCTTGAGCAACCTTACTACCAATGGATGAACGCCGCCTTCAAGGCCGACGGAAATCTACAGCTGTGTTACCCCGGCAATGCCTACATCGGACACGATGGAAGCAAATTCCCCTATCCCACCGACAACGAAGGACGCGACCTGAGTTGGTTCTCGGCCAATGCCTTCGGCCACGACAAGTCCTACCATGTGTTGGGCGAATACGCAGGCTATTACGGAGCCTATTGGCACGACGACAACTTTGGCTTCGCACACTGTAGCCGCCCCGACGAGAAACTGGGTCGTAAGTTCTTCTGTTGGAGCCAGGCACGCGAAGGAGAGATTTGGAAGGACTTGTTGACCGACAACGATGGACAATACGTGGAAATGCAAGCTGGACGAATGTTCAACCAGCCTGCCACCAACAGCATGGACACCCCATTCAAGCATCACACTTTCACACCCATGGGTACCGACTGCTGGACGGAATATTGGTATCCGGTCGAAAGCATCGGAGCCTACAACGAAGCGTCTCCTTTGGGAGCCCTCACCTTGAAGCGTCAGGCCGACAAGGCCCAGCTGTTCCTTTCGCCCGTTGTGGAGGGCAAAAAGGAATTGAAAGTCTATGCCGACGGTCAACTCATTCACACCGAAACCATCCAGTTGCAACCCTTGAAAGTTATCCAGGCATCTGTTCCGACGAGATCGGACACCAAATACTTAAAGGTGGTCGTTGGCGACAATGAACTTGTTTACGACGAGAATCCCGGCTCCCGTCGTTCCAATCGTCCGCTGGCCATGCCCGACGATTTCGACTGGAACACCGTTTACGGTCATTTCGTACATGGCGAACAATATCTCAACATCCGATACTTTGCCGATGCCGAACGCGAACTTCGGGCCGCCCTCTCCCTCGACAAGCACTACGCGCCAGCCTTGGTCAAAATGGCATTGCTGAAACTCCAGTTGGGCTACAACGAACAAGCCCGGCAGTATGCCAGCCAGGCTCTCAGCCTCAACACCTACGATGCCGAGGCCAACTATCTGTGGGGATTGTCAAACCTTCGTCTGGGACAGACGACCGATGCCAAGGACGGATTCGCCCTTGCCACCTACACCGCATCCTATCGTAGCGCGGCCTACGCCATGTTGGCAAAGATTGCGCTAAGGGAGCAGAACATGAACGAGGCCGACATTTACATAGCGAAATCGTTGGAGGCCAATCCGAAAAACATCGACGCAATGCAGTCGCGGCTTGTGTGGCATCGTCGGTCGGGGCAGGTCGATGCCCTTGCCTCATTGGCCGGACAGATGCTTTCCGAGACTCCTCTCAACCATATTGCCCGCTTCGAGCTCATGCAGGCTGGCAAACTTTCTGCCGAGGAATTCATGTCGGCCCTTCGTTGCGAAATGCCCGAACAGGAGTTGCTCGAAATGGCCTCTTGGTATGTCGAGGAAGGATGCTGCACCGATGCGGCAACCCTTTGCGGCCTCACCGACCATCCCTTAGCCCTCATCCTCAAGGCATATCTCTTGCGCGACACCGATGCGGCAGCCTCACAAGCAGCCCTACAGACAGCTTGCGAAGCCTCCCCAGCTCAAGTGTTCCCCTTCCGTCAGGAAATGTCCCAAGTACTCGAATGGGCCAAGGAGAACGATGCTACCAAGTCGTGGAAAATCGATTATTACCGTGCCCTCCTGTACTGGAACCGTGGCGAAAAAGCCGAGGCCCTTACCTTGCTGAACGCTTGCGAGCCTACCGACTTCGCACCCCTTTACCTCTGTCGCGCCAACCTGAAGCAAGGACAGGAAAAGCTCTCCGACCTACTGAAAGCACAGCAAACGGGCGACTCGTGGCGTGTGGGCAATGCCTTGGTGGCCTACCACACAGCAACCAACAACTGGGAACAGGCCTGCAGGATTGCCGAAAACTACTTCAAGCGTTATCCCGACAAGTTTGCCATTGGCTTGAGCTATGCCAACGCCCTATGCGAGTCGGGGCAATACACCAAGTGCATCAAGGTACTCAGCCGATTTAGGGTCATGCCCAACGAAGGTGCCCGCACAGGCCACACCATCTACCGACGGGCCAACCTACGCCTGGCCAAGCAGTACCTGAAGGCGAAGAACTACACCGGAGCCCTGAAGGCGGTGGAAGCATCGAAAATATGGAACGAGAATCTGGGTGTAGGCAAGCCATACGAGAACACCATCGACTACACCATCGAGAACCAACTCACCGAAGCAGCCCGCAACAAGGAATGGCAACGTGCCGATGAAATAGAAATAAGATAATCATAAACCTTGAATTATGAATCCTGAATTTAGAATGATGAACTTAGGGATCTGCCTTGCAGCCATGATAGGCTTGGCAGCCTGTTGCAACCAACCGGTTGATAAATCAACCCATTTGGAGCGCGATTTCCAGAGCGGTATCGACACCGTGCCTTTTGCCCGCATGATCAACGACATTGCCCATGTCACCGGAACATCCGAGCTTCACGACCTCATTGTCATCAAGGATGGCAAGATTGTCTATGAGTATTACGACCCGGCCCATTGCCCCACGCAGAAACACGCCATGTGGTCGGCAAGCAAGACCTTCACCGCCACGGCCATCGGCTTTGCCGTACAAGAGGGCCTGTTGTCTGTCCACGACAAGGTCATCAAGTTCTTCTCGCCCGACGAACTCCCGGCCGAGCCTTCTGACACCTTGCAAAGCCTCACCGTGTGGCATTTGCTCACGATGTCGTCAGGTTTCGCCCACGATGTACTGGGCGATGTGGAAAGTCTTGATTATGCCACACCGGCCAAGCGTCAGCTTCACGACTCGTTTATCTTCGAGCCAGGCACACGCTTCCGCTACAACAGCATGAACACTTATCTACTCTCGGCCATCATCACCAAGCTCACCAAGCAGACTGTCGTGGAATACCTCACGCCACGTCTGTTCCAACCGTTGGGCATTGCCGACTACTACTGGAAGGAATCGTCCGAAGGCTACAGCATGGGAGGATGGGGATTGTTCATCCGCCCGGAAGATTTCAGCAAGATGGGTTTGTGGATGCTCCAGCGTGGACAGTGGGAAGGACATCAGCTGCTCAATGCCGCATGGTTCGACGAGGCAATGTCGTCGCAGATACAGCAAACCATCGGACTGGATCTCACCGACGAGGAACGTGCCCACCGCATGGCCACCGACGACTGGCAGGCAGGCTACGGCTATCAGATGTGGCACTGCACCGTCGATGCCTACCGTTTGGATGGTGCATGGGGACAATTCAGCATCATCTGCCCGGAGAAGAACGCAGTCATCACACTCAACTGCCTCACCTCCAACACAGCCAAGTTGTTGAAGTATGTCTGGAAAAATGTCTATGACCATCTCTGATTGAAGTCTGTCGGTCGATTGAATCACCAAATTCATCGACTATCTTACGATTTACCAATTACTATCTGTATCCGTATGGTTTACTTACATAGTAATTGGTAAATACTAAATAGTAGATAGCAAATAGTAAATGGTGCTATGAGAATGTTGTTGCAAATCGGTCAATGGCTGGCGCATCATGCGTCGGTTTTCATTGTTGTCATAGCCGTTTCCACCCTTTTTGCGCCATCCACCTTCCATTGGGTAAGGGGAAACGTTCAGACAAGCATCCTTGGTCTTATCATGCTCACTATGGGGCTTACGCTATCCACCCAAGACTTCGTGGTGCTTGCCAAGCGACCGTTCGACATCCTCATAGGCGCTTGCGCACAATTTGTCATCATGCCAGGGCTGGCCTACATTCTGGTCGGTGTTTTCCATTTGACGCCAGCACTCGCCATTGGCATACTGCTTGTGGGATCCTGTCCTGGTGGAGTGTCGAGCAACATCATGTCATTCCTGTGCCATGGCGATGTGGCATATTCTGTTGGGATGACCTGCGCATCCACACTTCTGGCACCCATCATGACCCCACTTCTGATGCAGTTGACGGCAGGCGAGATCATCGAAATCGACACGTTGGGAATGTTTGTCAACATCCTTGTGGTAACAGTCATTCCCATCGGCATAGGGTGCACGCTGAACTATTTCTACGGAAAGAAACAAGGGTTCCACGACATTCAGGCCCACATGCCAGGGTTGTCGGTCGTTTGCTTGGCTTGCATCGTGGGAGGG
>JAUNNV010000189.1 GCA_030531335.1 Bacteroidales bacterium | reverse complement strand
AGGTGCTGAAAGCACAACTCGACCGATACCCCGATGAACTTCAAAACAACGTGAAAGCCCTTTCGGAATTCTCGACATTCAACAAGAACGTGGATTTCGCAGGACGAATCGTCTATAACGACAACGGAGAAGAAGTGTTCAACTTCGGCAAATACAAGGGTGTGACCGTGGTCTCGGTGTTGCGGCGCGATCCAGGGTATTACTCGTGGCTGCAACAAGGTGAGTTTACACTCGACACAAAGGCTACCCTGACGAAAATCCGTTTGCGTGAAAGCAAACTCAACAGATAAGTCCGATTCAGTATGCTCAAAACCATTGACATACGGAATTATGCGCTGATTGAAGCCCTGCATATCGACTTTCATGCGGGTTTTTCCGTGATTACGGGTGAGACCGGTGCGGGAAAGTCAATCATTCTGGGTGCAATAGGCTTGTTGCTGGGGCAGCGTGCCGATGTGAAAGCCATCAAGCAGGGACAATCCAAATGTGTGGTGGAAGCCCATTTCGACCTTACCGGCTATGGACTTGAACCGTTTTTCGATGAGAATGAACTGGACTATGATGAGTCGGAGTGCATCGTCAGGCGAGAAATTCTGACTATGGGGAAAAGTCGGGCATTCATCAACGATGTGCCGGTGGCCTTGGCGGTACTCAAGGCACTGGGCGAGCAACTTATCGACGTACACAGCCAACATCAGAACCTATTGCTGAGCCATAGTGGATTCCAACTGGCCACTCTCGACACACTGTCGGATGGTGGAGACGAGCTTCATAACTACAAGCAGGTATTCACTGCCTTTCGCAACTTAGAGAAGCAGTTGGATGAGATGCAGATGAAAATAGCAGGCGACAAGGAAGAACAGGACTTCCTACAGTTCCAATACGAACAGCTCAACGAAGCCATGCTTCACGAAGGGGAACAAACGGGATTGGAGGAAGAGGCCAATTTGCTGAATCATACCGAGGAGATAAAAAGTGCTCTTTGCCAATCGCAAGCCGGACTGGAATCGGAAAGTGGCGGTGTGTTGACGACACTCAAGGATATACTCCAATCGTTGCAAACCGTGCGTGACCATTATCCGACATGTCAGGACTGGACGGAAAGGATGAATAGTTGCTACATAGACCTGAAGGAATTGAGCCGCGAAATAGCGAATGCAGCAGACAATATAGATTACGATCCGAACAGACTGGAACAAGTGAACGAACGGCTGGATCTGATATATTCGCTCGAAAAGAAACATCGAGTGGAAAGCGTGGAACAATTGATGGACATTTGTCGGCAATTGCAAGAGCGACTGAACCTGATACAATCGGGCGACGAAGAATTGGAGTTGCTTCGCAAGCAACACGACGCATTGTCGGGTGAGCTGACGGTGCTTGGAGCCAAGCTGACCAAGAAACGAATACAGGCAGCCAAAAGCATGCAGCGAAGAATGTGCGAACTGCTTGCCCCATTGGGTATGCCGAACGTACGCTTTGAAGTGCAAGTGACTCCTTACGACACACCTCGACCCGACGGCATGGACGATGTCAGTTTCATGTTCTCGGCCAACAAGAATGCTCCTTTGCAAGACATTGTGTCGGTGGCTTCGGGCGGTGAGATTGCCCGCGTCATGCTGTCGCTCAAAACTCTCATAGCCAACCGACGCCAACTGCCGACCATCATTTTCGATGAAATAGACACAGGAGTGTCGGGGCCGATAGCCGAACGCATGGCCATGCTCATGAAACAAATGGGAAGCGATGGGCGACAAGTCATCAGCATTACGCACCTGCCACAGATAGCCGCTCGTGGTGCAGCGCACTACAAAGTATATAAGGTGGATACGAAGGATGACACAAGCACTTGCATAAAAGAACTCAACAAAAATGAACGTATAACGGAAATAGCCAATATGCTTAGCGGTGCAACCCTCACGGAAGCCGCCTTGAAAAATGCACAGGCTTTGCTCGACAATTGACACGATGATAGAAAAAAATGAAATGATTTTCGGCACACGAGCCGTGATTGAGGCCTTGCAGGCCAATAAGGAAATCGACAAGATTTTGGTGAAGCGCGACATTCAAAGCGATTTGTCGAAGGAACTGTTTGCCGCACTGAAGGAACGGATGATTCCTGTGCAGCGTGTGCCGATAGAGAAATTGAATAGGATTACTCACAAGAACCATCAGGGAGTAGTGGCCTACATGTCTGCCATAACGTACCAACACGTTGACGACATTGTGCCATACCTATTTGAAGAAGGAAAGAATCCGGTGTTGCTCATGCTCGATGGCATCACCGACGTGCGAAACTTTGGTGCCATAGCGCGTACATGCGAATGTGCTGGAGTGGATGCAGTGGTCATTCCTTCCAAGAACAGCGTCGGCGTAAACGCCGATGCCATGAAGACTTCGGCTGGAGCCCTGCACACTTTGCCTGTTTGTCGTGAACAGAATCTGACGGAGACAATCAAATTCTTAAAAGAAAGTGGTTTTAAGGTGGTGGCCGCAACTGAAAAAGGAGACCACAACTACACCCAAAGTTCATATACCGACCCTATTTGCATTATCATGGGAGCAGAAGACACGGGAGTGCCTTACGAACATTTGGCACTATGCGACGAATGGATTAAGATTCCAATGAAGGGAGCCATCGAATCACTCAATGTATCGGTTGCCGCCGGCATATTGATATACGAAGTCATGCGGCAACGTGGATTCCACCAATGATAATCATGAATTAAGAAGTTCGAATTACGAATGTTCGACGAACCGAACGTAGAGTTAAGAAGCTGTTTTGAAATGTTCCAATTTATCTTTTATAAAATCTTTCCAGCTGAAAAGTTCGTTTCTTTTCAGTCACAATGGA
>JAUNNV010000188.1 GCA_030531335.1 Bacteroidales bacterium | reverse complement strand
CGGGGCTCCTGTGGAGATGGGGTTCTATGGCTACTCGGGCTCAATCGTATAGTTGAAAACACAATTTAGAGTTGCTCAAAAAATCATGTTTCAGTCTGCAATACAAGGGTTTTTGTATGCAATACTCTATTTGCGAATGATTTGGATTTCCCCACGTGCGCCAAGTTTGATGATGGACGAGGGCTTGTGCTTGCCTTTTTCCTTCCTTCGGCTCTCGCATACATAATCCACAGATTCCAACAATTCTGGCACGATGTCGCAGAAGTTGTTCGCGGCAGGCTGTCCGCTGATGTTGGCCGAGGTCGAAACAATGGGTTTGCGGAAATGGTAACAAAGTTGTTGTGAGAATTCCTCGCGGGTGACTCGTATGCCTATGCTACCATCGGCGGCAATGAGGTTTTCGGCTAGCCCACGTGCATCGTCGAAGATAATGGTCAGCGGCTTCTCGGACAGGTCGATCAAATCCCAAGCTACATCGGGCACGGTCTTCACATACTGCTGTATTTTGGCATCGTTATCGACCAGTACCAACATGGCCTTCGAGTCGGCTCGTTGCTTTATGTCGTAAATCCGCTGCACCGCCTGAGCGTTGGTGGCATCGCACCCGATGCCCCATACAGTGTCGGTAGGGTACAATATCACTCCTCCCTGCCTCATCACCTCGCAGGCCTTGCGGATGTCTTGATATTTACTATCTGACAATTTGCTATTTACTATCTGCATTGACATCGAATCATTAACTATTTGCCATTTAGAATTCGCTTGAGAAGTGGAATCGTATGTGCTTGAAGTCGTTTTGTGCCATCTGTAACACGTAGTTGGAATCAGCCAGGAACACATCGCGCCCTTCACGGTCTTTTGCCATGAACTGGTATTTTCGTTTCTTGAAGGCATCGAGCTCGGCCTCGTCATCGCTTTCTATCCAGCAAGCCTTGTACAGGCTGAGAGGTTCCCAACGACACTTGGCGTTGTACTCATTCTCCAATCGATATTGGATGACCTCGAACTGAAGCTGTCCCACCGTTCCGATTAGCTTGCGACCGTTGAACTGATTGGTGAAAAGCTGTGCCACACCCTCGTCCATCAGTTGATCGATGCCTTTCGAAAGCTGTTTCTGCTTCATCGGGTCGGCGTTCTCGATATACTTGAACATTTCGGGCGAGAAGGAGGGAAGTCCCTTGAAGTGTATCTTCTCACCCTCGGTCAGCGTGTCGCCAATTTTGAATGTGCCGTTGTCGGGCAGTCCGATGATGTCGCCCGCCCACGCTTCATCGACGGTGGTCTTGCGCTGGGCCATGAACTGGGCAGGGGAGGAGAAGCGCATGGTTTTGTCGTGTCTCACGTGGTAGTAGGGGGTGTTGCGCGAGAACTTGCCTGAGCAAACCTTGCAAAAGGCGATGCATGAGCGATGGTTAGGGTCGATGTTGGCCGTAATCTTGAACACAAATCCCGAGAACTTGCTTTCTTCTGGATTGACCTCGCGTTCCACTGCTTTCACCGGACGGGGGCTGGGAGCAATCTCCACGAAACAATTGAGCAATTCCTCCACTCCGAAGTTGTTGAGCGCGGAACCGAAGAACACTGGAGCCAGTTCGCCGCTCAGATATTTCTTTACGTCGAAGTCGGCATAGACACCTTCGATGAGTTCTAGGTCGCTGCGCAGCTTTTCGGCGTATGCGCTTCCTATGTGTTTCTCCAGTTCCTCGGTGTGTATATCGACCTCCACCTTTTCGGCCAAGACCTGTTTGGACGGTTGGAAAAGGTTCAGGTTTTGTTCGTAGATGTTATAGACTCCCTTGAAGCGGGGACCACTCTCGATGGGCCATGACAACGGACGGACATTGATGACCAGCTCGTCCTCCAACTCATCAAGCAAGTCGAATGGGTCTTTGGCTTCACGATCCATTTTGTTCACGAAGATGATGACTGGCGTGTTGCGCATTCTGCACACTTCCATCAGTTTGCGGGTTTGGGTCTCAACACCCTTAGCACCATCGACCACGATGATGACACTATCGACTGCCGTCAGTGTGCGGTAGGTGTCTTCAGCAAAGTCTTGATGGCCGGGAGTGTCGAGGATGTTGATTTTGTAGTCGTGATAGTCGAACTCCATGACAGAAGTTGTGACTGAGATACCACGTTGTTTCTCGATGTCCATCCAGTCGGAGGTAGCCGTCTTCTTTATCTTGTTGCTTTTTACGGCTCCTGCCACTTGAATCTGCCCGCCGAATAAAAGCAGTTTTTCCGTCAGTGAGGTCTTGCCCGCATCGGGGTGTGCGATGATGGCAAATGTGCGTCGTCTGTCAATTTCCTGGTTCATATAAGTCAATCGTCGAAAAGGGTACCTTGTTTGTCTGCTATGTAATATTGTGCGAGCATCGAGAGTAGGGCTGATATGGCGGCTTGTGCTTGCTGGGTGTCGGTCGATACGGTTTTCTTTTGAATCTTCAACAAGAGGATGCCATACAAAGCCTCGAAGCAGGTCTCGAGTTCGGGTACTTCCTTGTTTGCATTTTTCGCCCTTAGTTCGACGATGAAGGGCAGAGCCTTGAAATAGGCTGCGCCATAATAAGGGAACTTGGGCGAACGAAGCAGCTGCAGGTGTAGGTCGGTGAGCCATGTTATCACGTTCTTGTTGATTTGTAGATGTCCCTTCTCCACAACTCCTTCTTGATGCATCATGTCAATCAAGTCGGCATACCACTGTGCAAGATGCTGTCGCTGTTGGTCGGTGAGGTCGGTGCGTGTATTGACCAATGTCTGCTTCACCTCATCCATCTGGCAGTGATTGGCACGAAGCATGTCTTCCACCTGCCACATGTAGATGAGATATTCGGCGATGTTTTGTGATTTCAGCTA
>JAUNNV010000051.1 GCA_030531335.1 Bacteroidales bacterium | reverse complement strand
TGGAGCGTTCGTACCGAGAAATCGCCCAAATGGGACATTTCAACCCAGAGAACATCCAACCCGATGTGCAACCCGATGCTGCAAACGGAACGGTGGATATCAATTGGAACCTTGAGTCGAAGGCCAATGACCAGGTGGAGTTGTCGGCAGGATGGGGACAGACTGGTGTCATTGGAAAGGTCAGCCTGAAGTTTACCAATTTCTCCATGAACAATCTTTTCCATAAGTCTGATAATTATCGGGGCATTCTTCCCCAGGGCGATGGACAGACGCTGACTATCAGCGGACAGACCAATGGTAGTTATTACCAGTCGTACAGTGTCTCATTCCTCGACCCATGGTTTGGCGGCAAGCGACCCACCTCATTTTCTGTGTCGGCGTTCTATTCCATCCAGACCGATATCAGCAGTTCGTATTACAACACCGCCTACATGAACAACTACTATAATTACTATAGTGGATATGGCATGTACAACAATTACTATAACAATTACGAATCGTATTACGACCCAGACAAATCCATGCAGATGCTTGGCTTGTCGCTGGGGTGGGGCAAGCGTTTGCGTTGGCCCGACGATTACTTCCAGATAATGGGTGAGGTGTCGTATCAGCGGTTCATTCTTAAGGATTGGAGCTACCTTTACATCAAGCTCAACAATGGAGAATACATGACTACGGGTAATTGCAACAGCTTGAGTTTTGGACTTACACTCTCGCGCAACTCAACCGACAACACCATTTATCCGCGTCGTGGTTCCGAATTCTCCGTGTCTGTCCATGCAACTCCACCTTATTCGTTGTTCTCGGACAAGGATTATTCCACATACGGCCGACACGACTACGATGAGGCTTCCAGCATGTTCAACTGGATTGAGTACCACAAATGGAAGTTTAAGGCCAAGACTTATACCGCTCTTACTGGAGGCAAGAAATGCCCGGTTATCATGACACGTTGGGAAATGGGTCTTTTGGGTCATTACAACAAGTATAAGAAATCGCCTTTCGAGACTTTCTATGTCGGTGGCGATGGCATGACAGGCTACAGCTACAATTATGCGTCTGAAACCATCGCGTTGCGCGGCTACGAAAACGGATCACTTACGCCATACGGAAGTGAGGGTTATGCATACGCCCGTTTGGCTGCCGAGTTGCGCTATCCGCTCATGCTCGAAAATTCCACCAGTATTTATCTGCTATCGTTTGTCGAGGCTGGTAATGCCTGGACTGAAGCCAACAAGTTCAACCCCTTCCAGTTGAAGCGTTCCGCGGGGGGTGGTGTTCGTATCTTCCTCCCGATGGTCGGCATGATGGGTATTGACTGGGCTTACGGTTTCGACAAGATTAACGGCAGTTCCAGCTATAGTGGCAGCCAATTCCACTTCATAATCGGACAAGAATTCTAAATACATTCACTATGATGAAACAGATATTATTATTAACAAGCTTTCTCCTGATGTCATGTCTCGGACTGAGGGCGCAAAAAATAGTATTGATAGACATGGAGTACATTGTCGAAAACATCCCGGCCTATCAGCAAGCCAATGCCCAGATAGAACAGCTTTCAAAGCAATATCAGCAAGAGGTCGAAAACAAGGGCAAGGAGGCGGAAACAATGTACAAGGAATATCAAGCCAACGCCTCGTCGCTTTCGGCTGCCGCACGCAACAAGAAGGAGGAGGCCATCGTTGCAAAAGAGAAGGAAATAGCCGAGCTCCGTAAGGCTTATTTCGGCCCGGAAGGTGAGTTGAGTAAAAAGCAGGAGGAACTCATTGCTCCCATCCAAGACGAAATTTACCAGGCCGTGAAACAGGTGGCCCAGCAGTCGGGTTACGACATCGTCATCGACAGGGCATCGGCCCAAAGCATCATTTTCGCCCAGCCACGCATAGATATAAGCAATCTTGTCCTTGCAAAATTAGGATATATAAAATAAAATACATATCTTCGCCCCGCGAATTTCATGAAGGAAAGAAAAAGATAAAATTTAAAAAGATACTATTATGCTGAAGAAAATTGTTTTAATCTTGTTGATCGCCGCTCCCATGAGCGTGTTTGCACAGAAACTGGGTCACGTCAAATCTCAGGAAATCATGACGGTTATGCCCGAATATACCAAAGCCCAAACCGACATTCAGGCAATGCAGAAACAATACGAGGATGAAATGAAGCGTGCTTCCGAAGAGTTCCAGAAAAAGTTCGAGGAGTTCCAGAAAGAGCAGGAAACACTTCCTCAGAACATCCGTGACCGCCGTCAGAAAGAATTGCAGGATCTTAGCGATCGTGGCCAGCAGTTCCAGCAGGATGCAAGCCAGCAACTCCAGAAGAAATGGCAGGAACTGATGGATCCCATCATCAAGAAAATCGACGATGCCATCAAGGCTGTAGGTCAGGAAGGCCAGTACATTTATATCTTCGACCTTACCACTCAAGGCACCAACATCGTTTTTGTCAATGAGACTCTCTCGAACGATGTAACGGCAGCTGTAAAGGCAAAACTCGGATTGAAGTAACCCCTACGTATTACAAGCTAAGAGGCTTAAGGCTGATGGGAACCCATTTAATGTCTTAAGTCTCTTTTTTCAGTTATGCACGATTGCGCTTCTCCCATCGGTGTCTTTGATTCCGGATATGGTGGTCTGACCATCCTACAGAAAATCCGACAGCATGAGCCAGACTGCGATTACGTGTATTTGGGCGACAATGCACGCACTCCTTACGGCTCACGTTCTTTCGAGATTGTGTATCAATTCACCTTGCAAGCCGTACGGCGGCTTTTCGAGGAGGGTTGTCCCATCGTCATCCTTGCTTGCAACACGGCCTCGGCCAAGGCACTACGTACTATCCAACAATGCGATTTGCCTGGCATCGACCCTACCCGACGTGTGTTGGGTGTCATCCGTCCTACAGTGGAAGCCATTGGAAGCGTCACTCGCAATCACCATGTCGGCGTGTTGGCCACACAAGGAACGATAGCATCCAATTCCTATCCACTCGAAATCGCAAAACTCTACCCACACATCCGGGTCAGCAGCCAAGCCTGCCCCATGTGGGTGCCGTTGGTCGAGAACCACGAACATCAAAGCCTTGGTGCCTCCTACTTCGTCAAGAAATACATCGACGAATTGCTGCAACAGGATCCCGACATCGATACCGTCGTCCTTGGCTGTACACATTATCCGCTACTGTATGGGGAAATACGTCGGTTCATGCCATCACACATTCAGATCATAGCCCAGGGCGACTACGTGGCGCACAGCCTGTCCGATTATCTGCATCGTCACCAAGACATGCACGAGCGTATCTCACGACAAGGCAGTTGTCGCTTCCTCACCACCGAGCAAGCCGATCGGTTCCGCAGCTCGGCCAACTTGTTCCTGTCCGACAGTACAATCAATGTGGAAACCATCACGCTTCAATGAACGCCGCAACCTTCCGCTTTATACAAGCCCATGTACACGACGATGTTCACACCCTGGCACTTCATGTCAAGCGGACTCCCGAGGTGGATATGTCTGTAGCCCTTGCCCAAATCGAAGGCTATCAGTTGGCCTGTGTCAAGTTGCCCACTTGGTGCACGGTCGAAGGCATAGAATGGCCTGTAAGGTTGTCGCTTGAGCAATGTTCGTCCGAACCGACAGCTCTTTATAAGCAAAACCTCCTGTCATCGCTTGGGGTACATGGCACAATGGCCGACCTAACAGGCGGTTTGGGGGTCGATTTCTCTTTTCTTGCCTCAGGGTTTCAACATGCCACCTATGTCGAGCGCGACGAGCGGCTATGTGCCTTGGCGCGGCACAACTTCCCAATCCTTCGGTTGCACCAAGCACAAATTCTGTGTGGCGATGCAGTCGCCACATTGGGGCAAATGGCTCCAGTCGATTTTCTTTTTCTCGATCCGGCCCGACGTGATGGAAACGGTCGAAAGGTCGTGCAGCTTGCCGACTGCGAACCCGATGTCCTTCGGCTTCACGACCTGTTGTTACGGAAGGCTGCTTACGTCATGTTGAAGCTTTCACCCATGATGGACATCAATTTGCTCTGCCGCCAATTGGACAATATAGAACAAATCCATGTCGTGGCCGTACAAAACGAATGTAAGGAAATAGTCGTGCTGTTACGTCGCGACCACTTCGGCAGCCCTACCATACACTGTGCCAACATCCTTCCTGACGGATTGCACACCGATGTCTTCACAATCGATGAGGAACGCGAGGTTACACTCTCAACAGCCACCTGCATCAACACCTATCTTTATGAACCCAACGTGTCGCTCCTCAAGGCAGGATGCTACAAGTTGCTTGCCGCCCGATACGGTGTGGAGAAGCTACACCCCTCCACCCATCTCTACACTTCCCATGTACTCAACCCCCAGTGGCATGGACGCATCTTTCGGGTGGAGCAGGTCTATCCGTTTTCAAAAAGCGGCATCCGGCAAATCGGCGACACATTGACCCAAGCCAATGTCGCCGTTCGGAACTTCCCGATCACGGCCCAGGCATTGCGACAAAGGCTGAGACTACGTGATGGTGGAGAGCATTACCTATTTGGCACAAAAATAGGCCAACAAAAAGTCATCGTTGCCACTACCAGGCACCCCGAATCACAACCGACAACCCGATAAAAAGCATATTCATTCCTCATACAAAAACAAACCTATTATGAACAGCAAACATTATTTCCTGTCCACCATGCTTGCAATGGCATTCTGTTGTGGCACGACCTTGAAAGCACAGACCTTCGCGTCCGATCCTACTTGGGTGAAACATTCGGCCAATCCAGTCTTGGGAGGTCCTGAGCTTGGCACTTGCTTCGATGTAAACATCATCGCACAGGGCAAGGCGAAGTATAACATGTACTTTTCGTGGCGACCCAAAAAATCCATCGCACTCTCATACAGCGACAATGGCACTCAGTGGACAGACCCGTTCATTGTGTTGTCCTCTGACGAGACCTCAGGTTGGGAGGACAACCTGAACCGTAGCTGTACACTCTATTACAATGGGAAATACCATTTATGGTACACCGGACAAGCTCGCGGATACAGCAAAATCGGTTATGCCATTTCCGACGATGGCATCCACTTCGAGCGGGTGCAAAGGGAGCCGGTCATGGTGCCGCAATATAATTACGAAGGATACTCTGTCATGAATCCCTACGTCATCCGCGACGAGCAGAAGGGAGTGTTTCGCATGTATTACGCCAGTGGTGAGACCTACGAGCCCAACGTGCTTTGTGTGGCCGAATCAATTGATGGCATCCATTGGGAGCGGTCGTTGCTCAACCCCATCTTCGTGCATGGCGAACGTGGACAGTGGGATCAAGACCGCGTAGGTGGATGTGAGGTACATCGGCAAGCCGATGGCAGCTATGTCATGTTCTACATCGGCTACTACGACATCGACACTGCCCGCATCGGTGCCGCTGTGTCGCCCGATGGATTCACGCAATGGAAACGTTTATCTACCAATCCTCTTGTGCAGCCCGATGCCAACACCTGGGATGCTTCTGCATGCTATAAACCATCTGTGTGGCAAGACAAGGAGAACGATCGTTGGATGCTTTGGTACAACGGACGAAACCAATCGGCCGAATACATAGGCTTTGTCACTCACCAAGGATTACAACTCAAATAAAACCTTGCTGTCATCATGAAAAAGCTATTTCTTTCCATGGCATCCTTGTTGCTGGTGTCGTGTTCCTCTCACGACATCCCAGGCAACGACCTCATCCGTGCATACGTCGCAGCCTTCAATGAGGCCGACAGTGAGACATACGCCAACACCATTCCCAACGCCGAAGCTGCCCAGTTCCTGGCGGATAACATTCCCGTGTTCGAATGTCCCGACAAAGAGTTGGAACGTACCTATTATTTTCGTTGGTGGACTTACCGCAAGCACGTCAGGAAAACCGATTCCGGCTATGTGATTACTGAGTTCCTTCCCGATGTGCGATGGGCGGGTAAGTATAACACCATATCGTGTGCGGCCTCTCATCACACCTACGAGGGACGTTGGTTGCGCAACGGCATCTATCTCAGCGATTACCTTCGCTTCTGGATGACTCCTGACGCAAGTCCGCGCAGTTACAGCTTCCCGGCCGCCGATGCTGTGTGGAACTTCTATCAGGTACATCCCGACAGACAGTTGATACGGGATTTGTACCCACTATTGGAGAAAAACCTCAAGGCATGGAATGACCATTTGGACGAGAATGGCCTTTATTGGCAGACCGACAATCGTGACGGCATGGAAGAGTCTGTATCAGGAAAGTTGAGTGCGGATTGTTCTGGCTATCGTGTCACCATCAATAGTTATGCTTACGCTGATGCGAAGGCACTCGGTCGCATAGCTGCTGAATTGGGATTACAGGAAGAGGCAACAGCTTGGAGACAAAGGGCCAGCGAGATGATGAACCGTATGAATGAAGCCCTGTGGGATGCCGATGCTGGCTTCTACAAAGTCCTGCCCAAAGGCGCGGACCGGCTTTCCGATGCACGTGAGCTGCATGGCTATGTGCCTTGGATGTATTCCATCCCCGATGAGAGTAAGGGAGGGGCATGGAGCCTTTTGTTCGACACCTTGGGGTTTGCCGCACCTTTCGGACCGACTACTGTCGAGCGCAAACACCCTGGATTCAGTCTCACGCGCGAAGGGCATGATTGCAAATGGAACGGTCCCAGTTGGCCATTTGCCACTTCACAGACCCTCATGGGTATGGCCGACTGCCTACGTCGGTTTGGCGAGCGATTCTTTACCAAGGAGCAATACCTTGACCAGCTCATCACCTACAGCAATTCGCATCGCATGGGTAACCGATGCTTCATCGACGAGAATCTCGACCCGTTCACGGGCGAGTGGTTGGCGCGATCCATCCTGATGAGTCGGGGTAATGTCATTCCCGATCGAGGTAAGGACTACAACCATTCCACCTTTGCCGATTTGATTATCTCAGGACTCTTGGGCATTCAAACGTCTAAGGATGGTCGTATCGAAGTCAATCCGTTACTGCCCGAAGGAAAATGGAATTACTGGTGCCTGGTGGGCATACCGTGCGCCGACAAGTTGTGGACTGTCATTTACGACAAGACAGGACGATACTACGGAAAAGGGAAAGGGATAATAATAGAAGAATACAAGGCTCCGGCCAACGCTGCCCAGTAGCGTACCCAAGAATCGGCACATTCATCCATCTGCCCCAACACGCACGATTTTCAATCTCGTGTAGGGGCATTAAAAAGAACCAGTCAATCCACACATTATTCGTACAAACGGTAATGGCTCACTTGCATTCCGAGCGAGCAATACGTTTTTTGTGCCGTGTGGTTGTCCTTATCTACATACAGTCTCACTTGCCGGATGTGCTCCAGCTGGGCCAGTTACATCACCTTGCCATACATTTGTGAGAAAACTCCTTTCCTGCGATAGGTCGGAATCACCTAAACGCTTTGGATCCACCAATACCATTCCGCATTCCAGTCGCTCCATTCGCGCGTCAGTATTAGGTTGCCCACAATCTTTCCTCCATCTTTTGCCAGAATGTAACGACCTTTGTCCCCATCCATCAATGCGGCACTTACACCCTTTTCCACACGGTCTCTTGCCAGTGTAAGGCCTTCTGATTCCAGGGCCGTGTCCAGCTGAAAATCTATAATCGTCGTTACATCGGTCGGTGCGGCATCTGTTATCGTCAGTAGGTCTCTCCATCGTTCTATGTCTTGTGTCATTCACTTCTTAATGTCAAATTATAGGTCTCTCTATCAGTCTGCCGCCTTATACTTCACAACAATTCGTTGAGTACCCATTGGTCAGTGTCGTTTGCATGTGTGAGCGGTACCATGGCCGTGAGGTATGAATTGCCCAAGCGATGGCGCAAGGCACAAAGTTCTGTCAGATGCTTGAAGTTGTCAACGGTGTTGAGTTGCGTGAAGCCTGTCTCGCCTCCGTTGTTGATGAACTCCGCGAAATACCTTTCAATATCGTTGGTATCATCAAGAGTGCCGTTGTTGAACTTGTGGACCAAACTTAAAAGTTTACCCTTTGACGGAACAGCACAGACCAATTTCACCTTTCTACTTTGATTCTCTTCCTGAGAACTTTAAGGAGTTGGCATTGCTCGACCGTTTCCATTACTTCGTCGAAGGCTGGTTGCTTCCTCGTATTGATACCAGCATGATATTCAAAGGTTGGACAATCAATGTGGAATACTTCTCGGAGATTCTGCATACAATGCGTATAAACAACACCTACGGATTGCAATTTGACCAGTTGGTGCGTTTTGAGGATAAGGCTGATGTTCGTGACTCAAAGGCTATCAAGCGTATTGCTACTGGCTACATGAAGTTGCTCTTTCCTCATTGGAGAACGATAGAGGACGTGAATCATGATGAGTTTGAAGTATATTGCTTGCAACCAGCTGTTCATCGTAGAGGTATCGTAAAGGAGCAATGCCACAACATAGACCCTGAGTTCAAGACAAGAATGCCAGAGGTGTCAATTGTATATTAACCTTCAACATAAAAACACTATGGGTAAATACGACATACTATTTGAAAAGATCGTTACGAGTGAAGAACTTGCTAACGAACTTTGTCCTGACGCAAGGCGATATAAAACCATTGCTGATGCGAAAAAGGCAGTGTCGAACAAGAAAATCAGAGCTATTGTGATATTGTTTTTTCGGATATGGGTTTGTATGAACCTATTTCTTGAATGAAGCGAATTGTGATAAAAGATTCTTTATGACTCGCTAATATTTGACTGTAAAATTGGCTGTAAAATAAAAAAGTCACTGAAAATCAGTGACTTTTGCGGAGAGAGAGGGATTCGAACCCCCGGTACCTCTCAGTACGGCGGTTTTCAAGACCGCTGGAATAAACCACTCTCCCATCTCTCCAAAGAGCGACATTTTGCTGATGCGCGGCAAAGGTACGACAAAAAATTGTGCTGACAAATTTTTCCATTCATTTTTTGCCGAAAAACCTATGATAATTTTGAATTATCCAATGGCTGCATCGGCTATGAGTTGTTGCTCCCGTATGGAAATGCCATGTTCGGCCAGGATCGCGCGGTCGTTCTCAAGGAGGCGGATGAACGTGGAATGGTCGGGGCATGAGTTGTTGGCATGTCGGTAGGCAAGGATGGCCTCTTTGCTGTTGCCTTGTAGCCAAAGCATGTGTGCGTAGTTGAGAAAGTCTTCTGCCGATGGTTGGCCTGAGTTGATGATTCTCTCGTATTGGGCCGTGGCTTCCTTGAGTTTTCCTTGCAGGAACAAGCACCAGCCAATGGCCCTTCGGGATTGTCGTTTGTCGGCGGACAGATATTCCACTTTGTGGAAGTAGGTCAGGGCTTCATCCAACTTGTTTTGTTCGGTAAGGCATTGTCCGATGAGCAAGGCTATTTGCAAGTCTTCGGGGCGTTTGGCTTCTATTTTCCTGTAATAGGTGGTGGCCTTTTCGATGCTTCCCAGGTGTTTGTGGCATTGGGCCAGGTGGCGGATGGTCCACACGTTGTCGGGCTCCATTAGGTCGGCGTATTCGTAGGCTTTGATTGCCCGCTTGTAGTCGCTTTTCTTTTGCAGCACAAGACCCAGCCGACGCCAGGCGTGTGTGTCGCCTTCGTCGTGTCTGGTCAATCCGTAGAACAGGTCGAATGCCTCGTCCAAATAGTTGTGCTGCAAGAGGAATTCGCCAATGAGCATGAGCTGCGGTTGTTGGTAGGCGGACGACGTGAGCGTATCTTTCCATGTGTCGAATGGATGTTTGAAGATGTCGGTCTCGTCGGTTCGGTGAACGGACAGTTTGTAGTAACGGTAGAGGTCTTGGATGAAATGGCGGGAGTAGTCCTTGGCTTGTAGGGCGCGTTCGGGGTTTGCCTGTTGGCTGTCGAATCCCTCGGGCAGTTGTTTCTTGATGTTTTCTTCCAGGTCCGTGCTGATTGCCCCGGGCATGTTGCCCATCAGCAGCAGGAATGAATAGCGGTCGGAATCGCAAAAACCGTTCGAGTGGATGATGAGTGGCAGCAGAGTGCTCTTGGTGTTGGCGAATGAGTGGAATTTGGCGTACATGTCGGCCTGTAGCAGGTCGAAAGGCAGGAACCAATGAAACGCGGTGCTGAAGAAACTGTTGTTTTTGAGCGGCGCGAATGTGTCGAGGTAGATGTCTGCCCCGCTTAGTATGAGCTCACGCATTTGGTTCATCTTGTCGCGCACTTCCGGATTGTCGAGGCTGTCGTTATCCTCGTTGTCCAGTATGATTTGCACGCTCCCCTTTGCCGCCCCTTTCATGATGGTGGGCATGATGTCGTCGTGGATGTGTTTTTCGAGACGGGGTGTCTCCCTACACATCAGAAGTTGCAAGTTCGCCTCGAAAAGCTGGTTTCTCAATCGTTCGTGACGTTGTGCCTCTTGCCATGCGTCCATGGCGGCAGGTGTCATCTTGATTCGTTCGGAATGGATGGCAAGCGTAATGAGCACAGCCACGGAGGCTCGTCCGCACACTATTCTCGAGTCGCTTGTGGCGGCCTGTAGCAGAAGGCGGAACTTGCTCACGTCCATAATCCGGGTCAGGCTCATCAGGATGGATGCGACGAATAGGGCGCGGTCCTTTTCTGAGGTCGCCTTGTCGTCTTGAAGCAGCTGGGTGGCTTGTTCGCTGTCTTCCTCGCTCCACGCGAGCGATGTCCAGGTGCGATTGAACAGTTCTTCGAGCAATGTCTCGTGTTCAAGGGCGTATGCTTCCGTGATTTTTTCTTTCCTCTCCGAGTCGTTGCTTTGTGCCTCGATGAGGGCTTGCTTGCATTTGGCAAGGCCCTCGTATAGTTCTTTGTAGCTCATGGGTGGTTGTTGCCTGTACCTGCGCAATGTCTGATAGTAGGCGGATTGGCGTTTCTCCATGTCGATGGCTATGCGTAGTGTGTCGGTAAGTTGGTAGGCTTGTAGCATGAGCTGGTCGTACATCGTCAGTCGGTTGGGGTCTGCGATGCCTTCGGTGGCATATTTCAGTAGGAAACCGTATGTGGTTTGTACATCGAAAATCTTGCCTTGCAGATTCCAACTGCCAATGTTTATGGCAAGGGCCGACAATTGTGTGAGTGCCTCTTGCAGACGACCTTCTTCCAAAAGCCGGTAAACGAATTCTATTCCTGTGTCGTGTTTCATGACCGCAAAGATAATCATGAATTTTGAATTCTGAATCATGAATTATGGCTTGCGTGGAGTAACCTATATTCACGGAGCGAATAATCTTAATTCAAAATTCATGATTATCATAGGTTCAAAACTCATAATTATCTTGATTCCTGATGGTTTTTATTACTTTTGTGCCCAATTATGGAAATAGCAGAGTTGCAAAAACTTTATGCCACGCATCGTGGCTTGACCGAACTGACGGGACTATTGAGGCGACAGTCGGCCGACAATGTGTTCTTGGGAGGCCTCACTGCTTCGTCCCTCCCGGTGTTGTTTGCTGCGCTATGGCGTCAGCTTCAGTGTCGTATGGCTTTCGTCCTCTCCGACGAGGAAGAAGCGGGTTATTTCTATCACGACTTGACTCAGCTGATGGGCGATGATGACGTGTTGTTTTTCCCATCGCCATTCAAACGGAAAACCAAGGATGCAAAGCACGATGCAGCCAACGAAATCCTGCGCACGGAGGCGCTCAACAGGCTTCAGTCGTCGCAACCCGTGTATGTTGTGACTTATCCTGATGCTGTGGCTGAGAAGGTGGTTTCCGCGCAGTCGTTGGCGCAACACACCTTGGCGTTGCACAAGGGAGAACGCATGGCTTTGGACGAATTCGACCATCGACTGCAGGCTTTGGGGTTCGTTCAGGTGGATTATGTGTATGAGCCAGGCCAGTATGCTCGCCGAGGGAGCATCGTCGATGTGTTCTCGTATTCATCGGAACTCCCTTATCGCATCGATTTCTTTGGTGATGAGATAGAGTCGCTGAGAACGTTCGAGGTGGATTCCCAACTCTCGCAAACGAAGTTGGAACAGATCGACGTAGTGCCCTCCCTGACCTCTGAGGATGCCGACTTCCTTGATTCGCTTCCGGCCGACACCTTTGTTGTACATCGCACGAGCACGGTCTTGGAAGGGGTACACAACCGTGTGATTGTTTTCGGGAACAAGCCATCCTCTTCCGTTGGCGCATACGTTCAGTTTCATACGGCAGCCCAGCCCGTGTTCCACAAGAATTTCGACATGGTCGGCGAAAGCTTTGCCCGCTACATGCAGGAGGGGTATGCCTTGTATATTTGCACGGACAGCCTTAAGCAGGCCGCACGCCTGCGGTCGATTTTCGAGGAACGTGGCGATGACATCGTGTTCGAGGCTGTCGGCAAGACGCTTCATGCGGGGTTTTGCGACCACGACTTGAAATGTTGTTTCTTCACCGACCATCAGATTTTCGACCGTTTCCACAAGTACAGTCTGCGTAGCGACAAGGCCCGGATTGGGAAAATGGCCCTGACCATGAAGGAATTGAACCAGTTTGAGATAGGCGACTACGTGGTACACATCGACCATGGCATCGGTAGGTTTGGCGGGTTGGTTCGGATTCCCAATGGTGATTCCACGCAGGAGGTAATCAAATTGATTTACCAACACGAAGATGTGGTGTTCGTGTCAATCCATGCACTGCACAAGCTCTCAAAATACAAGGGTAGGGAAGGTGAGGCTCCACGCATCAGCAAGCTGGGCACCGGCGCTTGGGAAAGAATCAAGGAACGAACGAAAACGAAAATCAAGGATATCGCCCGCGACTTGATTCGGCTGTATTCCTTGCGAAAGAAGGAGGCCGGTTTCTCGTTTGCGAAAGATGGGTATATGCAACATGAGCTGGAGGCAAGTTTCATTTACGAGGACACTCCCGACCAGCTGAAAGCCACGCAGGATGTGAAGGCCGACATGGAGAGCCCACGCCCCATGGACCGTTTGGTGTGTGGCGATGTGGGGTTCGGTAAGACCGAGGTGGCTATCCGTGCAGCTTTCAAGGCGGCTACAGATGGCAAGCAAGTGGCGGTGCTTGTGCCTACGACGGTACTCGCGTTCCAACATTGGCAAACCTTCAGCGAACGCTTGCATGATTTCCCTTGTAAGGTCGATTACTTGAGTCGTGCCCGTTCGGCCACGGATACGAAGCGCATCTTGGAGGAATTGGGGTCGGGTAAGATCGACATCATCATTGGCACCCACAAGCTCATTGGTAAATCCGTGAAGTTCAAGGACCTTGGATTGCTCATTGTCGATGAGGAACAAAAATTCGGTGTGGGTGTGAAGGAAAAGCTCCGGCAGTTGAAGGTGAATGTCGATACGCTTACCTTGACGGCAACCCCTATCCCACGCACGTTGCAATTCTCTCTTCTCGGCGCTCGCGACCTGAGTGTCATCCAGACACCTCCCCCCAACCGTTATCCCATACAGACGGAGGTGCACACATTCGACGAGGATGTCATCGTGGATGCCATCAACTTTGAGATGGGGCGTAATGGGCAGGTGTTTTTCGTGAACAACCGAGTCCAGAACTTGGAGTCGTTGCGCGCGATGATTGTGAATAGGATCCCCGACTGTAGGGTCTGCATCGGTCATGGACAGATGTCGCCCGTCGAGTTGGAGAAGATAGTGTATGATTTCGTGAATTTCGACTACGATGTGTTTGTGGCAACCACCATTGTGGAAAATGGTATTGACATGCCTAATGTCAATACCATCATTGTCAATCAGGCTCATTGCTATGGCCTGAGCGACCTCCATCAGCTTCGGGGTAGGGTGGGGCGTAGCAATCGAAAGGCTTTTTGCTATCTGCTGGCACCTCCGTTCGATGCGCTCACCCCAGAGGCTAAGAGGAGGCTGGAGGCCATAGAGAATTTCAGCGACTTGGGCAGCGGAATCTACATTGCGATGCAGGATTTGGATATTCGTGGCGCAGGGAATTTGCTCGGAGCCGAACAAAGCGGATTTATTGCCGATTTGGGGTATGAAACCTATCAGAAGATATTGGAGGAGGCGGTTCAGGAATTGCGCGAAGACGAATTTCCTGATGTGCTGCCAGACGCGGAAAGTGCTCGCAACGTGGGTGTCTCTGGCGAACGGTATGTCAGCGAATGTACGGTTGAAAGCGACTTGGAACTGCTTTT